>JAAYQY010000244.1 GCA_012519125.1 Spirochaetales bacterium | reverse complement strand
GTATCGGTAGCCCTCAATTTCCAAATCACCTGCCTTCAGGGTGGTTTTCTCAGCATTGAAGGGAAGGGAAGAACTTTTCGATCCGATCGACGTATGCTGCAAATCGTCTGCAAACAGCAGATTTGCCGTATCGAGCAAGGTCGTCACATCTCCGTCAATGGGAGTCTTGGAATCGATGATCGCTCGTTTTGCTTCCTCAAGCATGGTTTCGTTGCTGATGTACAGCACTGCAAGCTTGACTGTCTCCAGCCTTGTTTGTGCATCAAGTTCCAGTGCCATCATGTCATTGACAAGATTGGAAAACAGGGGAGGGTACCGATTTCGGTCATCATAGCTGAGAATGGCACTGGCTTGGACGATTTGCTCAAGGTTGAAGCGATTGATTGCTGTGCGTTGTTCCTCGCTCAAGGAAAGCGGAACCTCCGGTGTTACCAAGGTCCTGTGAAAAAGCCAAGTCAGAAAGACAGGATGATCAATTTCAAGGGGAAACTTGGCATACACCTCACCACCTTTGGTGAGTGAAACCTCATAGCTTCCGCTTTTCACAAAGTGTTGGTACTCAGCTGAACCAAGGTAGGTTCCGTCAAGCAATACACCACTTTCAGAGAGGGAACCGGTGAAGGTGACATATCGTCCGCCATTGCGAATACCAGGGTAGAAGGCAATCAAAAAGAGAGCCAGCAAGAGGGCGAGAACAAGGAGAATTAGGATGTAGATGCCAGGTCGCATATGCAGCAATTCGGGCAGTTTAACCTCTTCAACTTGAGGCAGATCGATTCGTCGTTTCATATAGCTTACAAGGTATCGACCTGATGTTGACTTGTCAACTCAGACCTATTGTGATAGCGTGCTTGCTATGAACCGATTCTTGAGTTTTCTTGAACAAACGACGATACGCATTCTTACTCATCGCAAGGCACTGAAAGCCTATGCGGTTGCAAACCCTGTCAAACGAACCTTCCTAGGGGAAGTGAAAGGCTGGGCCGATGCGCTGGTGTTTGCAGTCTTTGCGGTACTCTTGATCAATCAATACATCTTCCAGTTCTTCGTCATCCCCACTCCTTCCATGGAGTCAACACTGAACGTGGGTGACCGAGTTTTTGTTTCCAAGACGATTTATGGGGTGGAGATCTATCCCGGTGGACCCAAAATTGCAAGTCGCAACCGTCAGGTGCAACGCGACGATATCATCACGTTCTATAACCCTGAATACTCCAGCAAAGGACCTTTCTTTGATATTCTTTCACAAATCATCTATATGGGAACCTTCAGCCTGGTAAACATTGACAAAAATGAGGATGGGTCCATCGCCGAGCGCTTGTATGTGAAACGTGCCATCGGATTTCCCTCAGAAGTCATTCGTTTTCGCGATGGTAACGTAGAAGTGCGCCAAGCAGGCTCTGCTGTCTTTACCAAGGAAGCTGAGCAGCGTTCAGAACTCTACCTTGCAGAAGGACCGCACCGCAGCATCGATGCTGCTTCCTATGAAGGGATCAAGGCATGGGGAGCTTTGTTTGGCTATCAGGAAAGCAACGTGACCATGCAATCAGTTCCAACCTATCTGAGGAATCAGTATCTCTCTGTTCAGGGAGATAGTTACCCAGATGACTACTTCCAGTTCGAAGCATCCAAATCACGCACAAAACATCTGTTCAACCCTTCTGATAGTGCTGCCCGCAGTGAATATGCCTTTTACAAGAACGGTATGTATATCCCCGAAGGATACATTCTCCCCTTGGGTGACAATCGGGACAACAGTCGTGATGGACGATATTTTGGGCCGGTAAAACAGACCAAGATAAACGGAAGCGTCAGATTCCTCTTCTGGCCGCTTGGACGAGTACGACCTTTGGGTAACGCATAGTGCTCTCCCTCCCATCTGATACGCCGCTCTCCCTCTATCTCCATATCCCGTTCTGTACAACCTGCTGTTCCTATTGCGCATTCTACTCAGAACCAATACAGGCCTGGAAAGAGTATACCAATGCCTATATCATGCGGCTTTTGGAAGAAATTGAGCAATGTACCGGGCCAGATCGCATGTATGACACCATTTTTGTAGGAGGCGGAAACCCAGGTTCACTTACTCCCGAACAGCTTGCTTCTCTACTGAGAGGTGCCCAGAGACATGGAAAAAGCCGGGAAGTAACCATTGAAATGAACCCGGAAACATTTGGTGAGCACTTCTTCCCTCTCTTCTCTGATGGTCTTGTCAATCGCATGTCCATGGGCATCCAAAGCATGGATGACCAGTTGCTCAAGCGATTGGGGAGAAATGCAAGCAGAGCGGACAACCTGAGGGCAATCACTCTTGCAAACAGTGCAAGAGAGCGGTATGGCATTGAGCTGAATTTCGACCTGATGGTATGTCTTCCCGGTCAAACGCTTCAGATGGCTATCGATGACATCCATGAGGTGCTCAGTCTGGCAGATGCACATCATATCAGCCTGTACTGTTTGACGGTAGAGGAGGGTACTGAGCTTGCACGGGCAGTGGGGATGCAGGAACTGGCGGTACTTGATGAGGATGGGCAAGCTGAGATGCTCAAGGGTATATGGAACGAGTTAACTTTGTTGGGTTTCTCCCACTATGAGGTCTCCAACTTTTGCAAACATGAGAAATACTGTGAACACAACCTGAGATATTGGAACATCAGTCCCTTCCTTGGACTTGGCAGTAGCGCAGCCTCAACCTTGAAAGAAAAAGAGAGCTGGTACCACTACACGCAGACCCAGGATCTCAGGCAGTTCTCCTCTTCGACCCTCTTCTCTGGGTATGAACGTGAGGACCTTTCCTTGGTGCAATCTGTCGAGGAATATTTGATGATGTCGCTTCGTACACAGTGGGGAATCGAAAAACAGTTGCTTGAAGATCGGTATGGACTTGTCTTTGACAAGACGTTTTCCTCTCTGGTTGGAACGCTTGATTCTTCTTGGTATTTCGATACTGTGCAAAACTTTTCTCTTTCTGAAATTGGGCTGTTGTTGCTTGATGAGATAGTGCTTCGGTTCGTTATGCAAATCCCGGAACCCCTTGACCGCCCTAGTCCATTATGATAGCTTAAATGGGTTGAGATCATTCACGTATTCTAAAAGTTAAGAGGTTCAATTATGTCCGGCCATAGTAAATGGGCTACTATCAAACACAAAAAGGGTATTGCCGACGCAAAGCGCGGCCAGAAGTTCACGAAGTTGATCAAGGAAATTTCCGTTGCAGCAAAAATGGGGGGCTCTGATCCCGAAACCAATGCACGGCTTCGTACTGCTGTACTCAAAGCAAGAGCTGAGAATATGCCCAAGGACAATATTGACAGGGCTATCAAGAAAGGCGCAGGAGAACTTGACAACTCCATCTACTATGAACTCACCTATGAAGGGTATGCTCCTGGCGGAGTGGCCCTGATCATTGATACATTGACCGACAACAAGAACCGCACTGCAAGTGATGTGCGTTCCACCTTGACCAAAAACGGTGGAACCCTCGGTGCAAGCGGTTGTGTATCCTATATGTTCCAGACCAAGGGCATCATCACCTATGATGCATCCAAATACTCTGAAGAGCAGATTTTCGAGGTAGCCTTGGAAAATGGTGCTGATGATGTCACCACTTCTGATGATGTCATTGAAGTAACCACCACTCCTTCTGACTTTGCCAATGTCTTAGAGTCCATGCAAGCGGCAGGGTTTGAGCAAGAGAGTGCAGAGGTGGAAAAAGTAGCAGACCAGACTGTCGCCCTTGACAGTGAAAAAGCTCGCAAGGTGCTCAAGATCATCGACAAGCTGGAGGAGTTGGACGATGTCCAGCAAGTATCATCCAACCTTGAGCTTCCAGATGATTTTGAGGATGGCGACGAAGAATAAGGCATGCGAATCCTCGGTATAGATCCAGGATACGCACAGACAGGCTGGGGTGTTGTCGAATCCAATGGACAGCAGAACCGGCCTGTTTCTTTTGGTGTGATCAAGACCAGCACGGACATGAGCGACAGCGAGAGGATTCACTTCATCGCAACCTCAGTCGGCCAACTGGCTGAGCAGCACCAAGTGCAGATGTGCGGTATGGAAGATATCTTCTTTACCAAGAACGTGAGTTCTGCCATCCCTGTGGCCAAGGTTATCGGAGCTTGCATCCATCAGTTAAGGATTCAGGATATTCCGGTGAAGCTCTACAGTCCGCCGACCATCAAAACGGTGGTAACAGGATATGGGGGTGCAGATAAGCATCAGGTACAGGAGATGGTCCGTATTCTCCTGGGTTTTGAAACCATACCAAAACCCGATCACGCTTCGGATGCGTTGGCAGCCGCTCTTTGCCTGGCAGTCTATGACTTTACCCAAATGAGGATGAAATTGGTATGATCAATGCAATCATCGGTGACCTGGTCAGTATTCATGAAGGTGAGGCGATCCTTCGCGCAGGACATTTGGAATACAGCCTCAGTGTCTCAAACCAGACTGCCAGTAAACTGAGCAATCTGGTAGGGGAAGAGAAACACTCCATACGATTGCTGACCGTTTTGGTGCACAGAGAGGACAGCATGTCTCTTTTCGGCTTTTTTCAAGCAGAAGAGAGAGAAGCCTTTCTTCAACTACAGACAGTCTCTGGGGTGGGAGCGAAACAAGCAATGAAAATTCTGGGTGGCATCAGTGTGCGGCATTTGGCTGAGGCTTTGGATAATGGCAATCTCAAATTGCTCTCATCCATTCCTGGTATTGGTCCAAAAACTGCACAGAAAATGATACTGGCCCTACGGAACGTGCTGGTGCTCGATGATGATAAGCAACGGGAAAGCAAAGAGCGTGGGGTGCAAAAGAACAGCGTGTGGGCTGATATCGTCAACGCCTTGGTAGATATGGGCTATGAGAGGAGACGGGTGGAAGAGACAATCCAGGGTTTGAGCCAAGATATGGAAGAAACACTGAAGAAAGTCAGCCACCACGATGCTGAGGAGCTGTTGTTCCGCAGTGCCATCAAGATGCTTGGCTAAGGGGTAATGGCAATGGATACTCACCAACAAGAATTGAATGAATTGGTTCAAAGTTCGATCGTTTCAACGTCTTTTCAGGAGGAATCGGACAGGCAGGAGAATATCCTCAGGCCCAAGCTCCTCAAGGATTTCCAAGGTCAGCAACGCCTGAAAGACAACCTCGCAGTTTTCGTGCAAGCTGCGAGAGAACGCAAAGAGAGCCTGGACCATACCTTTCTCATAGGGCCTCCCGGATTGGGTAAGACTACGCTGGCCAGCATCATTGCAAATGAGATGGGTGCGGAAATTCGCATGACCAGCGCACCGGCACTTGATAAGCCGAAAGACCTGGCTGGGATTCTGACCAATGTCACCGAGGGATCAGTATTCTTCATTGACGAAATCCATCGTCTGAAGCCGGCACTCGAGGAGATGCTCTACATTGCCATGGAAGATTTTGAGATCGACTGGGTAATCGGACAAGGCC
>JAAYQY010000243.1 GCA_012519125.1 Spirochaetales bacterium | reverse complement strand
CCCCAAGAGCTTGCAATGCAAGATCAGGACGTAGTTTCTCTGCCCCATCCATGAAGATAGGCACAGTCTTGTCCAAGGGGCAGTTGAGGATGACCAGCATGCGGATTACCTTCTCCAACATGCCTTCGATTTCCAACTCCTGCATGCAAAATAACGGTGTTGCACTGCACAGAGAAGCCTTTCGTAGGCCGGTAGCAGGATTCCGACTCTTGAGGTCTCCTGTCTGAGTAATCAAGAGGCAAGCAATTTGTTCCTCTTTCAAACTATTCTTTTCCATGATGGCACGAAACAACTTGACCGATCCTGCCTCAATCAAGGCCGGTTCATCAGCCTCGATGCAAATGGCTCCCCTGATGGCACAAATATTACCTGTCTGCATATTCTGTTCTCCTATAGACTGACTACCAAACCCTGTTGTATCACTTGTTCCAGTAGTGCAACCACCAGGCTCAGTGCAAAGACAGCAAGCATTCTCAAAACAGTCAGAATTGCAGTGCTGAAGGGAAATATCCTGTCACTCACCCAGACAACCACTGAAAAAACCAGTATCCAGAACCCGAACAAAAGGCTTGTCCAACTGATGAGATGAAGCATGAACTGAAGTAAAGTCACAAAGGTTGGGTCGACAGAGAAAAAACTTCCTAGAATGTATACCAGGAAAAAAAAGAGATAGAGAAGCAACGTATAGGTATGCACCCTGCTGGAAAAAGCCAGTAGCCGACGAGTTTGCAACATAGGAAGATGGTACCACCTACACCTGCTTGTCTGCAACCGGGAAGCAGACAAAGAGTGACTTCCCTCCTTGTACAAATACATCCACAAAGGTATTGCTTGGACGGTTTGAAAGGGAGAGTGTCTGCATGGAGAGATGATGGTTCTCCAACGGCCACTGCAGTTGCTTCGCTGTTACCACTACTGAAGCGGAAAATCCTGCCGGCAGAAAACTGATCGTATCGGTGGTGCTGAGATGTTCAAACCTGTGGTAGCCTTGGACCAACACCAGCGTTTCATACGCTGTGTACCAATATTTCGGCGGAAGGTAGGAGTCAAACAAGGCAAAGGTGGTGAACAGATGGTCCATCCGATACCCACCTCCTCCAACCAGCACATATTCGTCGATGCCTCTGGCCAGGGCACTTTTGATTGCTAGCAGGGTGTCACTCTCATCCTTGTCCCTCAGGCTGCGAACATGCTCTAGCTTTTCAATTTCTGTAACAAAGCGTGTGGAATCAAAATCACCGACACACAAATCAACCTTGCATCCGAGCAATTTGGCCGTGTCGTACCCACTGTCTGCAGCGATGACGAGGTCGGCCTCTGAGAGGATGTTTCGGCTCAAGGAGGCAGGAGCACCTCCACCAGTAAATATGATAGCTTTGCGCATATTTTCTCACTTTATGTTGCGGATTTAGCAATATTGGAATAGTATATTACCATATTTATAAATCAAAGAGGATACACCATGTCCAACGCAGCTGACAAACTCGCACAGTATGCGCTCAAAAGCGCCGATATCATGATACCCAAACAGGGTGTTGATCTTTACAAATGGGCCGTAGTGGCTTGCGACCAGTATACTTCAGAACCGGAGTATTGGGAACGGGCTGATGCAGATGTAGGTGATGCTCCGTCAACCTTGCGTCTCATCTACCCGGAAGTCTATCTTGAGGAAGAACACCCGCAGCTACGCATCGACAGCATCAATGATGCGATGCGTTCCTATCTTGAGAGAGGCCTCTTTACCGTCTATCCCAACTCATTCTTTTTGGTCCATCGCACCACCCCACTCAGCGCCATCGGTCGTTGGGGCCTTTTGGTAACGCTTGACTTGGAAGCATATGATTATGCGAAGGATTCCAAGACACTCATCCGCGCTACCGAGGGAACCATCCTCTCCCGCATTCCTCCCAGAAAGGAGATCCGCAAGAACGCTCCGCTCGAGGTACCGCACATCATGGTGCTGATCAACGATGAGAAACGCTCGGTCATCGAACCTCTTGCCGCAAAGACTGACCAACTGCGGCTTGCTTATGATACCCCCTTGATGGCTGAGGGAGGGAATCTCAAAGCTTGGGTGGTTGATGGCGAAGAAGATATGCAGGCCATCGCCGATGCTGTGGAGGCAATGCACCAAAAGCTCGACCCAGAAAACCCCTTGCTCTTTGCGATGGGAGACGGAAACCACAGTCTGGCCACTGCAAAGAGTTGCTGGATGGACATTAGGAAAACCCTTTCAGAAGACCAGTGGAAGAATCATCCGGCCCGTTATGCATTGGTGGAGCTTGAGAACATCTTTGATCCAGGCTTGGAGTTTGAACCAATCCACCGTGTACTCTTCGGTGTGAAGGCCCAGACATTCCTCTCTGAGATTCGGAAAGTCTGCTCATCCTATGCCACCCAGACGGTACAAGACCTGAAAGAGTTGCACACACTCATCAACACCGAGGATGGCGTACAGCGTTTCGGGTACTGCGACAGTGAGGGCCTAAAGGTCTTCAGCCTCACCGAGAGCAAGGCTTCCATTGCTGCCGGTACCTTGCAGCTGGTCATTGATTCACTGCTCGAGCAAAAGAAAGCAACCGTGGACTATATCCATGGCGAGTCAGTCACGGCAAAGCTGGGAAGCAAGGCTGGGAACTGTGGCCTCATCCTGCCCGATGTTTCCAAGGCAACTTTTTTCGATACCATCATCAAGGACAGTGCCCTTCCCAGGAAAACCTTCTCCATGGGAGAAGCCAACGAGAAGCGCTACTATATGGAAGCTCGAAAAATCCAGGCCTAGGAGAGCAAGGCAGAAGCGTCGTATTCACCGCAGCGGAGCAAGGTGTAGGGTTTTTTCGTACAGTCAAGAAGGGTGGAAGGGGTATCCCTCCGTCTATTCGGATCCATGACGATGGCCCGCACCTTTTGCTTGTAGGTGAAGATGATATCAGTGATATTGGTAATCGCATAGCCTCGCTCATTGACTGCCGTTGAGTAGATGGGCTCTCCCAGTCGGCTGAGCAAGTTCTGTATGAAGGGGTCCTTCGGGACTCTGATTGCGGTGTTTCCGCTTCCATCCCGGTTGGGGAGAATGGCGGTGAGTGGGCATGGCCAATGCACAGCAAGTTCGGGGGGAACCTCACAAAGCTGTTGCGCCTGTTCCAAGCTGCCAAGTACCGCATACTGCTGCCCCGGTTTGAGCTCTTGCAATTTGGGAAGGGTCTGGCCAACAATACCGCTCAATCCATAGATGGTATCACAAGGAAGCACCACCAATTGCCCCTCTTTGAGCAACTGCACTACCCTCTCTACGGTTCCCTCCACCGAGCTGTAGAGCAACTCAGCTTCCTCACTCATCCAACTCATACTGTCTTCTCCATCGTTTCTCCAACAGGGCATAGCATAGCGTACCAAGTGAAGAAAATGCTAGAGACACCGAGAAAATCAATAGTGTCGGCAAGCCCTTGAATTGCGGCGTGTGGCCGTACTGAGCTTGTGTCCTGATCTGATCACTGTCATCTTCCTCAGCATCGACGAAATAATAGACTTTTTCCCCATCGCTTTGGTAGCCATATTTGAACGCGGCATCCCGTAAGGCATCACTGCTGCCCATTTGCTGCTTCTGATCCGAAAGCGATTGGACTTGCAAGGTAAGCACTTCCTGCTCATAGCGCAACTGCTCAATTTCTGCAGAAAGGGACCTATTGTGCAAAAAGCCCCCTTTTCCTGCAAAAGAAAGCAGGAGAGGGAAGGAAATACCTAGGCTAAGGGCGAATATCAACGGTATTTTTCTTGTCATGCAATCCTTCAACCTCTATAATAAATATGATACTATAGTTATTGTATCGGTGTAAAGTTTGGTTGGAGGTAGCGATGTCTGAGAACAAACACTATGGTCGGCAGATTTTTCTCAGTCTGTTCCTTACTGTTTTCTTGCTTTTGGGAATTCTGTATCTTGCTTCCCGCTATCTTCTTCCGCTCTATGATGTGAATCAGCAGCAGTTGTACGGCCTTTTGGTCAAGCTGTTCCCGCTTCTCATCGGGTTGGTCATGATCGAAATCGGGGTCATGGTTGCACGCAGAAGGGATGAGGACTATGCAGACCAGGTGGACAAACTTCCCCCGAACGCATACGACAAACCCTTCCATACGTTACCCCATGACGATCCTTCCCACATCCACAGTGATCAGATGCTCTATACCCAGGCTCCGGCCATGCAGACAAAAGCACCTCAGGCCGTTGTCATTGAAGAGACAAAAGAAGAAAGTATTGAACCTGTCGAGATCAAGAGCGTTGCTGAGATGATGAGTCAGCAGGCAAAGCCTGCCTTCCTCGAGCCAAAGGCCGAACCACAAGAGCCGGCAGTTGTGCAAGAAAAGGCCGAGCAAGTCGTTACCGCAGCGGTAACGGAACAACAATTCTTCAAAACCGATTTTGATAGCATTCTCACTGCAGAACTTGAGAACTCCATGGATATGGACTACGACCTCACCTTGGTGATGATCGAAGTCAGTGATGGGCCTGCAAGCCTTATCGCCAACAAGCTTATGATGCTCAGTGGTGAATTGGCTTACAGCTTTACCCTTGAGGGAGGGAGAATCGCAATGGTCCTTCCCTTCTACAACGGCGATGAAGCCCGCAGTTTCACCCTCACGATGATCGAGAGCTGTAAGCGTGAGTTCAGCGGATCATCGCTGCAAATCGGGTTTGCTTCACGCAATGGCCGCATGATCGATGGCAAGCAACTGCTGCATGAAGCACAAGCGGCTTGCGAGAGTGGGGAAGAAGACTAAGACTTCAGCGGAATGTCGAACCCCATCCGATCTTTGGTGAGGATGGTTTCACTGAAGATGCGTTTTGCATCCTTATGCAAGTATTTCAATTCACGATCACTGTAACGAGGGCTGTAATGCAGCAGCCCTAATTTTTTTACCTGGGCATCCTTGGCAATCTGGGCAGCCTGGCTGGATGTCATATGCTTTTTCTCATAGGCCGTCTCCTCCATATCGGAGGTAAACATCCCTTCGCAAAGCAAAAGATCACTCTCTTTCACATAGTCTGCAATGGAAGGAAGATAGAGCGAATCAGTCACATAACTGAACTTTCGCCCCTCCCTCCTCTCACCCATAACCTGTGAGCTTTCAATCACCGTTCCATCATCGAGAGTGACGGATTCGCCTTTCTGGAGCTTACCCCACAGAGGACCCATGGGAATGCCCAGCTCTTTGGCCTTCTCTACATGAAACTCCCCCGGTCTTGCCTTCTCTTGCATGACATATCCCACGCAGGGCTTGGTATGCACCAAGGGAAAAGCGGAAACCGTGAACTCTTCAGTATCAAGAATAACCCCAGGTTCAGCAACCTTCACTACGATCTCATAGTTGATGTACATGTCCAGAATCCTGCGATTCGCATCAATATACTCTTTGAGCTTTGGTGGCCCGTAGAGCGTCAACGGCTCATTGCGATCGACTTGGCTGGAGAGCATGAGAATACCCGGAAGTCCGGTAACATGGTCTGCATGCATATGACTGATGAAAATGGAGTGGATCTTTTTCCACTTCAGATTGAGCATTTTCAAGGAGACCTGTGTACCTTCTCCGCAATCAAACAGAAAAAGGTCTCCATCACGGCGGACCATGGCACTGGTCAGGTATCTGTTGGGAAGGGGCATCATGCCGCTGGTCCCGAGTACGAACACTTCAAAATTCATGCTGGCAGTATAGCCGAAAACCAAGCTTAGTCAAAGTGTGCACAGGATATTGGTTCTATCATGGCAACTCTTCTGAGGCTGAAAAGCACACTGATGACACTCACTCCCACCAGGACAAGGGTAATGATCAGGATATCAAGCCAGGGAATGACAATACTGAAGTCCAAAAGATAGTACGCAAGAGAGGGGATGGAACGCGCAGCGATGGAGGAGAGCAAAGGAGAGAGATTGAGCGCAAAGGCCATTCCCAACAGGGTTCCCAAGAGTACGGAGACAAGGGTGACCACCATTACCGTAGAAAAATAGGAGCGGCGGATGATTCTTTTGGTAGCTCCTAGAAGGGTGAGCATAGCTATCTTGTACTTGTCGTCCTCCACCAGTTCCCTACTGAGCTCACTGATGAAATATCCGCACAGGATGGCCACAGCAACCATGACTCCGAGCACTGCTTGCCTGCTGGTGTTGAGGTTGGTTGCCACGGCGTAGTTCTCCTCATCCCAGGAGGTGACAGCATACCCATCCGCTTTCAATTCACGTTTGGTCTGCTCAAGGGCATCCCCTTCCACCAAGAGTTCATAGTACGTCTCCTCCTTGCCTTGGAAAAGCCGAGCCATCAGTTCATAATCGCTGAAAACCAGATTGGCATCCAGCTCTTGGTAGCCAGAGTCATAGAGGTTTTGGACAATGCACAACTGCGGTCGGATGCTGCTTTGGCTGACAAGCATCAAGGCAACCCTGTCGCCAATCTGTACGTCCAGTGTTGATGCAAGGGTGGTACTGAGGAGAATCTGGGGAAGATTGGATTCGGATTGGACATACGGCTCACCCATGGTCAGTTGCTCTGATCGCAGTTCAGAAAAATAGGAGTCCCCTACACCCTTGAGACGTACCATCTTGTTTGCTGAGGGACTGTAGATGAGTGCATAGCTTTGTCCCACTTTCTGCACATCGATGACATTGCTGTACGGAAAAAAATCAACTGGTTCGGTGGTATGGACCTGAAGATGCCCATTGCCCAGAAGCGCATACTTGTCCGCAATGCCCTTGCTCATGGAAACGACAAACATCTGGGCAAAGACAAGGGCACTCACCACCAAGGTGATGAGCAACAGATTGAAGAGAATCCGTCTTTTTGCAGCACGATTCGCTCCAAATCCGAGTTTTCGCTTGACCAGAAGGGCAAAGAGCGGCTGCTTCAAGAGGATACCTCCACCTTGCGATCATGCAAATGATAGACCACGTCACACCGCTGTGCAAAACTGTAGTTGTGTGTGATGAGCATCAGGGCTACCTGTTGTTGCTGGACCAAGGAAAACAGCAAATCCTCCACCAAAGAGGCATTTTGCTCGTCAAGCGATCCTGTTGGCTCGTCAGCAAAAATGACAGAGGGATTATTCACCAAAGCCCGGGCAATGGCCACCCGCTGACGCTCACCGCCGCTGAGCTGGTCACTCGTATGATGAAGCCGATCTTGCATGCCTACGGTAGTCAGCATCTCCATTGCCAGATTTTTGGCTTGCTTCTCACTCTTTCCGGCAATCATCGAGGGAATCTGGACATTCTCCAAGGCTGTGAAATCATCAAGCAGAAGGCTGTTTTGAAAGATGAATCCCATGCTGTGGCTGCGCAGCTGGCTCAACTTGTCATCTCCCAGTGCAGATATTTCTTGTTCTTCGAACCACACCCGACCACTGTCACACTGCATGAGGCCTGCGCTGATTTGCAGCAAGGTTGACTTGCCGCTTCCGCTGTTTCCGGTAATGGCGATACTTGTGGAGCGTTCCAAGCTCAGATCTATCCCCTCCAGAATCTGGATTGGGGGGCCACCGCGCAGGGTGGCTCGAAAGCTTTTGAACACTTGCTCCAAACGCAATACTTCAGCTGACTTCATCATGTGCAAACATCTCCATGATATCGACTTTCAAAATACGATGAGTGCCCTGGTAGGCTGCAAACATACTGAATACGAGAATGGAAAGAGAGAGGATCAGCAGTTCGGAGTTGCGTATGCTCAAGGTTAGGTGCACCCCCATCGATTGGTACACGAGATTCGATAGGTTCGGATAGAGTGCCACTGCTGCCAGGGCGAGCAAGCTGCCCACTACAACTCCGATGACGGCTACAAGCAGAGCCTGAAGGACGAAAAGCAGCTGCACACCACCTTTGGTCAGTCCCATGGACCGAAGCATGGCAATTTCCCGTTGTT
>JAAYQY010000242.1 GCA_012519125.1 Spirochaetales bacterium | reverse complement strand
TGTTTACCGG
Organism: Spirochaetales bacterium; assembly: GCA_012519125.1. Taxonomy (GTDB): domain Bacteria; phylum Spirochaetota; class Spirochaetia; order Sphaerochaetales; family Sphaerochaetaceae; genus Sphaerochaeta. The sequence goes on along the minus strand of JAAYQY010000242.1, from coordinate 10,514 downwards.
TTTTGCAACATTTCCTGCACCAAAAGCACAGCGTCCTCTACACAAAGCTCACAACTATGCAACTCAACACCCGTCTCTTCGCCCAACAAATCCTTGCAGACCAGACTCTTGCAACGTGCTTCAAACGCTTGGACCAGAGCTTTTGACTTGGCATACGTAAGCGCTTTTGTCTGACCTTCCACACTCCCCTTGCTGGTGACAAGTCCTGCTATGGCAACAGCACCGCTGAGGGCCCCGCAGGTTGCCTGATGACCACCCATGCCTCCTCCGAAGCCTTCCATCATGGAGAAAAGGACTTGTTCATCCAGTCCTACAACCTCACTGAAACTGCAAGCCACCGCTTGGGCACAGTTGTATCCCTTGCTGCGCAGCTGGCGTGCTTTTTCCACATAGTGCATGTCCATACGTTTCTCCTTCGTTACTCCCGGCCACTTTTGTGCAGGTAGTAGGAATAATCACCTTCATAGATATTGAGTTTGCCCCAATCGATCTCAAACACCCGGTTTGCCAAATGCTTGAGAAAGTAACGGTCGTGGCTGACGATCATGATGGTTCCCTCAAAGCGCACCAGCGCATCGAGCAGGACCTCGCGGCTTTGGATGTCCAGGTGGTTGGTCGGTTCGTCGAGTACCAGAAAGTTCACCGGATTTGCGAGCATGCAGGCAAGCATGACACGACTCTTCTCCCCGCCGCTGAGCAGGCCGATCTTCTTGTCCACATCATCACCGCTGAAGAGGAAGGCCCCCAACATCGCCCTCAGGACAGGAATGGTGGTCATGGGGACCCGGTCCGAAACTTCTTCAAAGATGGTCTTGTCGGGATCGAGAACGTCGCTGGAGTACTGGCTGAAGTACCCGAGGTTCACACTTGCTCCCAGGCTTACCTGTCCATCGCAGGGTTCGGTCATGCCGACAATGGTCTTCAGCAGGGTACTCTTGCCCGCTCCGTTCACGCCGGTGAGGGCAATCTTGTTGCCTCGCATCACCGTTGCGCTGACCCCATGGAAGACCGGATGGGTCTTCCCTCCTGCAAGCGGCCACTCCTTGGCAAGGTCTTTCATCACCACCACCTGGTCCCCACTTCTCTGACACGGTGCAAACTGCACCTGCATGAGCTTCGTCTCCGGCGGAAGGGTGATGCGATCGATCTTCTCCAGAGCCTTGATGCGCGACTGCACCAAGGATGCGTGGCTGGCTCGGGCAGCGAACTTTGCGATGAACTCCTCGTCCTTGGCAAAGCGAGCCTGTTGACGGTTGAAGGTGGCTATGAGCTGTTCGCGGCGGATCTCCCGCTCACGCAGGTAAAAGTCATAGTCACCGCTGTAGCTGGTCACCTCGCCGTTGGCCACCTCGATGGTGCGGCTGCAGATGCGGGTCATGAACTGGCGGTCATGGCTGGTCATCACCAGATCTCCCTTGAAGGAGGAGAGCCAATTCTCGAGGTAGATGATCGACTCCAAGTCGAGGTGGTTCGTCGGTTCGTCCATCAAGAGCACATCGGGCATGAGGGCAAGTATTTTGGCCAAGGCGATGCGCATCTTCCATCCACCACTGAAGGTTTCCACCATCTGGTGATGACGCTCCTTGGAGATGCCCAGGCCGGTGAGTATCTCCTCACTGCGGCTGACCAGGTCATACCCGTCACGAGCGAGGTATTCGCTCTGCAACTCCCCATACCGATCCATATCCGCATCACTGAAATTCCCCTCAGGATCGGCCATGCGGTGCTCCAGCTTCTCAAGTTCGAGACCGATCTCATAGACGGCCCCTGAGCCTGCAATGACCTCTTCCAAGGCAGTGCGACCTTGCATTTCACCCACATTCTGGCTGAAATAGCCGATGATGGTGCCACCTTCGGTGAGCACTTCTCCGCTATCTGGTTTCTCTTCCCCACAGATGACCCGAAGCAGGGTGCTTTTTCCTGCCCCATTGGGACCTACCAACCCGATGCGATCGCCGGTACGAACCAGCACGTTTGCATCCCTAAGAATATATCGGTCGCCATATGCGACATTAATGCCATTGAGTCTGACCACGCCTTTCTCCTGAAAGGCCGAGTATATCGGAAAAGCTTGACTCTGTCATGCTTGGAAGCGGCCGTAGATTGCAGCTCCGCACTGCGGGCAGACTCCACGATCGAGCGGTTTTGCATAGCCTGCATCTCTTGCCATCCTGTCCTCGATGAGGAGGGTATGGCAGGAGGGGCAGGAGGTCCCTTGGCCAAGCGAGGAGTTTCCTGCATACACATAGGGTATGGAGGAGAGGCAGGCAACCGAAAGCGCTTCCTGCAAGTACGCTTCGCTTGTTGGTGGATCGGTACAGAGATACCGGGGAAAGTACCGGCTCAGATGCCAAACCTGCACACCAAGATCTCCCAAGAGGCGGCCCATCGTCCTGATATTTTCCAGGCTGTGGCGGGTTTCCATCACCATGGTGGTCACTTCCACATGCGCCGGGCCCTTCGCCAACACATCCAGTCCCCTCAGCACCGGCTTCAGGCTGCCATTGCACATTTCACGGTAGAACTGCTCATCGCCTTTCACATCGATATTGAAAGCATCGATGAGAGGCTTCAGGCGAATAAGGGCTTCTTCACTGAAGGTCCCATTGGTCACCATGATGGTTGCAAGGGATGCTTCCTTACAGGCAGCAGCCACTTCCATCAGGTAGTCCTGCCAAACCAACGGCTCACTGTAAGTGAAACTCACCGAAGGGCAGCGCATCTCTTTGGCCATGAGGGGTATCTGTTTTGCATCGACATGCCGATACACATGCTCCTTTTCATACCCTGCTTGGCTGATTTGATGGTTCTGGCAAAAGGTACAGCTGAGGTTGCAACCAAACATGGCCAGCGAGAGGGTTTTGGTGAATGGGAGAAAGTGATAGAGCGGCTTCTTCTCGACCGGGTCTACTGCGAGGGCGACAAGCTCTCCATACGATCGGGTGACCAACACCCCGTCTTTCTGTTCCCGGACCGAGCAAAGGCCTCGTTCGCCCTCATCCAGACGGCAATGGTGATAACAGAAGTCACACTGAAGTCTCATCGAACACCTCAGCCTGGAACACCTCAAAACGGCAGAGCTCGTCGGTGTAGGCAAGATCTGGAAGGCCTGCCTTTCGGCACAGCTGCCGCAGCATGGTTTCCAGGTCCCAGCCCTGTTCGGTTGCTACCTGGGGAAGGAACACCGCACGATGATAGTGGTAGGTGAGAAGCACCCCGTCGCTGCCAAGACGGATATCATGCCAATCCTGAAGCACCCGCATCTTGCTCAAGATGCTGATCTCAAGCACCAAGGAGGGGAGTTCTTCCTCCCTTATCGGCCTGAACCTGGGGTCTGAGAAGGCGGCCTGACGGGCAAGATCGGGTATCATCTGATAGAGCGGGCTCACCCCCCACAGATTGCCGATGCACCCCCTCAGCTCCCCTTCTTGGGTATGGAGCGTGACAAATGCACCCAACTCTTGGGTGTAGGGGCTCTTCTTCTCTCGCTTCAGCTGTTCATACACTGGCTGTGCAGCATGGGCAAGCGTACCAACTATCGCCTCGCGGGCCAGCACCAGCAATGTTTTCTGTACCTGCTTAGTCATCCCCATCACCTCCAGAGAATGGTGGAATATGCAACAAAGTTGGCATCCTCGGAAAAGCTGATGTCCTGGGAGGTGTAGTAGTCGGCAACCCAACCTGTGCACTTCAGGCGGTGGGCAAGCTCAGATACCACCAAGGCAGGAGCATACCCACAAACGGTGCTTCGATGCGCGGCACAGAAGGAAAACGCCTCTTCCACCCTGCCCTCACACAGAAGGTGAGAGAGCGCAAGATCATCCTCCCGTACCTTCTTGGGAGCTCCATGTTGGTAGGGGGTATAGCCGAATCGTGGGCCGTAATGAGTGAAATCACTGCTTGCGATTACCGCTGTCTTGCCTGAACGAAGACTCTCCTCTCCCAATTCACTGAGCATTTGATCGGCAATGGTGTGAATCTGTGAAGGCTCGGAAAAGTGGGAAATCAGGGCAAGCCCCACCTTGGGTGGCTTGCTCATACTGGCAATATAGGGAAGCACCATCTCCAGGGCATGCTCGCTTTGGATGGCTGAAAAGTATTTGTCCTGGGCTGAACCCAGATTGAAGCTTTCCAGAAGACCCAGAGGCGTCTGGCATCCAGAAAGGGGTGCAGACGCAAGGAGGTCGCTCTTGAGGTTTGCGTAGTGGCTGGGACCAACGATGAGAATGCGCTCTAGGTCAGGGTACGAAGCGGTGAAAAATGGCGCAATTCCCGCTTTCGAGTAGAAGAGCCCTGCGTGGGGCAAGACAGCAAACCGATAAGGCCCCCGCTGATAGGTGGCTCTTTTTCGTGCCTCTTCGAGGGACTGGGCGACCAACGCTTGCAGATCCTTCGCTTCTGCTGGATACCAGGAACCGGCGTACAGGGCGTGTCGTATCATGAGATGGCATCTCCTTACTCTGTCTGGTTTCCATGATAGACCAGTTTACCTGAAATGCAAGGATTAGGAGGCCTTCACAGAAAAAGTGACACCCTGTCTGGTTGCGTGAATACCAGACAAGGTGCCGGAGGTGGAGGTAAAAAAAGCATCAGACAAAAGGTCAGTCAGCACTCGAAACGACCACCGAGGAGAGGCAATGCCACTGCTTGGTCAACACAGCAGACTCCCCGAGGATCGATAGCTCACGAACAAATACCAGATCCTCACTGCTTCTTCCAACCATCAGGTCGAAACTTCCGCATTCAAGGACCCGCTGCATCTGCTCCCCAACAAAGGAGAACAGGTCCACCGGCAGGGTAAAGGTCACCTTCTTCTTCTCCCCAGCTTCAAGATGGAGACGTGCAAATGCCTTGAGTTCCTTTACCGGGCGTACGATGGAAGCCATCTGGTCATGGATATAGACCTGCACCACCTCATCTCCTGCAACATCTCCAGTGTTCTTCACGGTAAGCGAGAAAACAAATTCCCCATCAATACCCACCATCGGGCTCTCCAAGGAAAAATCATCCCAAGCAAAACTGGTGTAACTCAGCCCATGGCCGAAGGGGAAGTTGGCCCCAAACTGTTTCTGACGGGGAAGTCCCCCTGCCTTCTTTGCAAAATTATAGGTATAGGGCATGGCTCCTGCTGTCTTGGGGAAGGAGAGCGGACTTTTTCCTCCGGGATTGTTCAAACCCAGCAGGGTACGAGCAACCGCTTCCCCTCCACCCTCTCCAGGCAGCCAGGTTGCCAGGATGGCACCAGCTTTCTGCACTGCTTCCTCGATGGCATAGGGCCTTCCGCTTACAAGAACCACCACCACCGGTTTTCCCGTGGCGAGCACGCTGTTGAGCAGCTCTTCCTGAATTCCAGGCAGTTTCAGGCTTGCGGTATCAGACCCCTCTCCTACTGTTCCGTTTTGGAAAAGACCGGCAAGATCGCCTACCACCAAAACTGCTAGATCGGCCTGTTGCACCGCTTCCACCGCTCTGCTGATTCTGCGTGTATCCTTGCTCAGCTCATGGGTGGAAGGAGCATCCTGCTCCTGAACATCTCCAGGGAAGAATATGGCCCGTTCCACCTGATTCTCGTAGAGCATGCACCCCGGCTCAAAGGTCAGCTGGCACTCCTTGGCGTACAGCTCAAGCGCTTCCTTGATCGTCATTGTCGAGGAAGGCAGCGTCTCCTCAGGCCCATGGGAGCCTTGCAGATGCACCGGTGGACTGTAGCCACCGAACATGGCATACGGATGGTCAGCAAGCGGTCCAACAAGGGCGATGCGCTTGCCGCTCTTCAGGGGAAGCAGGCCCTCATTCTTCAGCAGAACCATCGAAGCTTCTGCTACCTTTACCGCAAGCTTGTGGTTCTTCTCAGAATTCAGATCGATTGCATCTTCCTGGATGTACGGCTGTTCGAACACTCCTTGGCGATACTTCTCTTCCAATACCCGCAGCACTGCATCGTCGAGGGCTTTGTCAGAGACCAGACCCCGGTAGAGAGCCTCGATCAAACCTTCCTTGAAGACGGTGAAGCCGGGAAGTTCAATATCCATTCCGGCATTGAAGGCTAGGGCGGCGGCCTCTGCCATATCAGAGGCTACCTTGTGGTCATACAGAAGCTGTACCACAGCCTCATAGTCAGCAACCACCAACCCATCGAAGCCCCACTGTTTTTTCAGCAAGTCCGTCACCAAGGCCTTGTTGCTGGTACAGGGAATTCCATCAATGTCGTGGTATGCAGGCATGACCGAGCCTGGATGAGCGTGCTTGACCACCATCTCAAAGGGAAGTGCAAAGGTGTTGAGCAGCTCCCTTGGACCGATGTGTACCGGCGCATGATTTCGAGCCCCCTCCCCATAGGAGTGGCCGACAAAGTGCTTGAGCGTCGCCAACGGGGTCCGCTTGGTTCCTTGTAATCCCTTGACATAGGAGATGCCCATCATGCCGCACAGATAGGGGTCTTCACTGAACGTCTCTTCCAGTCTGCCCCACCGAGCATCACGAGCGACATCAAGAACTGGGGCGAGCCCTTGGTGGATACCCAAGCTGCGCAGCTCCTCACCAATGGCTTTGGCGACCTGCCCCACAAGCTGGGGGTCCCATGTAGAACCATAGTTCAGGGCGGACGGGAAAACCGTAGCACCCTTGACCATCGCCCCGGTAAGACACTCTTCGTGGAGCATGGCAGGGATACCGAGCCGAGTCTCCTCAACCAAGTAGCGTTGGATCTTGTTGATGGCCTTGGCCTGGAGATGTGCATCGTTGGCCATCGTCCCGTAGGGTCTGGTCAGCTGCCCGATGCCCTTGCCGAGCACGTGCTTGTGCAAATCTCCCTTCAGGCTCTCCCTTGCTCCATACTCTCGTACGGCAAACGATCCATCCAGGTCTATTTCCAGCCACGCAGATACCAATTGAGCGACTTTTTCTTCGACAGTCATCTTCTTCAGGAGCTCAACGGCCCGCTCTCGATTCTGCTGCATGTATTCAAACTCCTTACCAAATTCCCCCAAACTGGGAGTACACACTTACTCCTTCAGAGCTCCCAAGGCTACACCTGCAATGATGTACTTGGAAAGGAGGAAATAAATCACAAACAAGGGAAGGACTGTCAGGGACAAGCCAAGATAGACCGCACCATATTCAGTCTTGTAGATGTCACCGCGCAGCAAGCTGACCATGATCGGCATGGTGTACTTCTTGCTGTTGGTCAAGAGGATCAACGGAATGAACAAGCTGTTCCAGCTGAACACAAAGGTAAAGATTGCCTGGGTGGCCATCGCCGGCTTCATGATCGGAAGAATGATGCGGTTGAAGGTGTAGAACTCCCCCGCCCCATCGATACGGGCCGAATTGACGATATCAAGCGAGAGGGTCGCCAAAAGGTACTGACGCATGAAGAAAACCATCGATGGTGAGGCAATTGCCGGGATAATCAGCGGCAGAAGACTGTTGGTCCAACCGATGCGGTACATGAACTGATAGAAGCCGATGCCTGTCACTTGGGCCGGTATCATCAGCACTGCCAGGATGAAGGTGAAGAACGGCTGACGCAGTTTCCAGCTATACGCGACCAGCGCATAGGCTGTCAGCGAGGAGAAGTACACGGCGCACAGGGTTGCCCCTCCACTGCTCAGCATTGAGTTCACAAAACCAACGACCGGATTGAAACTCTTTCCTTTGAAAACAGCCCAGTTGCTCGCCAAGTATTTGGAAGGGAGCAGTGAGACTGAATCCTGCTGGATCTGGAAGGTGCTGCGGGTAGCGTTGATGAACATGACCAAGAAGGGGAAAACGCTCAGGATTGCAAGAAAGATGCAGACGACGTAGATGATGGTCTTGGTGATGTTGGTGGATGCTTTCAGGCTTTTCATACGAGCTCCCCCTGCTTCTTTGCATTACGGATGCGCAGTTTCTCTGCTTTCCTGAATTTGGCCTCATCCTTGTCCCGCATAAGATGGAAAAGAGCAACAGAGAGGACGACGATGATAAAAAACATGATCATGCTAGCTGCTGCTGCCCGGTTGTACAGGTAGCTTCCGCTGAAAGCCTGGTTGTAGATGAAGAGGCTCGCAGTGAGCGTTGCACTGTCCGGTCCTCCCCACAAGAAGAGGCGTGGGATATCGAACATCTGCAGGCCACCGATCATGCTGGTGATCAGGACATAGAGCAGGATGGTCTTGAGTCTGGGCAAGGTGATCTTGAAGAAGATTTGCGTGGAGGTGGCCCCATCAATCTCGGCAGCCTCGAAGAGGGTCGGATCGATGCCAAGCACCCCGGCAATGAGAACAATCATGGAGTTGCCATACCACATCCAGAACTGGATGAAAGCGACAACACCCCGAGCCGTCCACTTCTGCATGTGGAAATTGGTAGGTGCATCCAGCCAGCCGAAGCGCATGAACAAATCGTTGACCGGACCCTTCGGATAGCCGAAGAGTGAATTGAACAGGATGGCGATGGTCGCCGCAGTAATGATATTGGGCATATAGAGCAAGACCTTGAAAGCTCCCTGGCCCTTGACTTTGAAACGACGGGTGGTGAACCAAGCGGTCAGCAACAAAGAGAGCAGAATCTGGGGAATGAAGTTCATTATCCAGATGAGGGCTGTATTCCCCAAAGACTTTCTGAAGGTCGGGTTGTTCAGAATCAGGACGAAGTTGTCAAAGGGCTGCTTGAGGAATTTGAAATCGGTTCTTCCCATACCCCGCAGGTCAGTAAACCCAATGACGGCAGTAAAGATGGTCGGATAGAGGGAGAAAATCAGAAATGTAAGCACGAAAGGAATGGAAAATATATATCCGTACTTCGCATAGTTAACGCCTTTATTGCGCATGAGCAGATCCTCCAGTAAGTGTTACCGTGCATCGAACAGAGCCAAAGTCAGGACTTCCATCCTCATGATGCCAGAAGTGAGCAGGACAAAAGGTGCAGGAGGATCAGAGCTCCCCCTGCACCCAAACCAATCAGAGGTTATTTGACTGCGATGGCGAGGTTGTCAGCTACCTGCTGCTTGAATTCAGCAATTGCTGCAGCGCGGCTCTTGTTGCCTGCACTGTAGGAACGAACCTGGTCACGCCAGTAGGTGTTGATGGTCTCATCGTACTGGGTCTTGTTTCTTCCGGAGGCGAAGGCACCGGCGGGTACGAATACATCAAACATATCCTGTCCACCGAGGAACGGCAGGGTGCCGTCGCTCTTCTTCATGACCGTACCGGAGGCAACAGTGTCCTTGGTTCCGCCGGGCCCATTGAGGGTGCCGTTGGCCCAGAAATACTGCAGACCAGTCTCGGAGCTGTCGAGGGTGACCCATTCGATGAAGTCGCCGACTGCGTCCTTGACAGGGCTCTGGTCGTTGGCGAGCAACCAGGTGCCGCCCCAGAAGAAGCCCACAGGAGGTTCGCAAACCGCCCAGTCACCATAGGTGCCTTCACCGGGCTTGGTACCGCCGCTGTTGCCAGCCATGACGTAGTTGATCAACCATGCAGGACCGAAGAATCCAAAGGTCTTCTTGGCGCCGGCGTCTTTCATGTCAGCAAACCATGCATCAGTCCAGTCACGGGTATCGTTGTGGTAGCCCTTCTCGAGCATGGTCTTTGCAACGTCGATGAACATTTCGCGATCGGGATCGATGAAGAGCTTGTCGTCCACAATCCAGCCCTTCTCGGAAGCGCCTTCGATGGCGTGCCAGATGTCTCCATCACCGCTGATGATGGCGTAGTTTTTCTTTCTCAGGTCTTCTGCAGCCTGGAAGAATTTGTCCCAACCCGGTCCAACCTTTGTCTTGATGACTGCTGGATCATCGGTGCCCCAGACGTCTTTTGCGATGGAGCGGCGATAGATGAATGCACCACCGGTTGCCTGGTAGCCCAAGCCGACCAGATCGCCGTCGGCATTGGAGCCGATCTCTACGGTATAGGGAGCGATGTCAGCTTCTTTGAGCTGCTTGTCGACATCGATGCCCAAGGACTTGTAGGGAGCCGCAAAATGGGAAGCATCACCTTGGGTGTACTTCAGCACGAAGGCAGCCTCTGCAGTATAGATGTCAGGAGCATTGTCCCCACCTGCTGCCAATGCCGCATCAAGTGCGGGCTGGTAGGCACCGTCGGTGGTGGCGATGATGGTGACGTTCACATCATAATCGAACTCAGGATGCAGTTCCTTGTACTTGTCGATCATCTTGGGGACTTCATCGGTGAAGCTCCACAGGTTGATGACCTTGCGTGCAGGTGCCTTTGCAGCTTCAGTCTGTCCGGCGGCGAACAGAGAGAAACTCATACAGGCGATCAGCAGAAAACTTACGACAATTCGCATGTTCCGTTTCATACAGATTCCTCCTTACATTGTATATGTCCAAGACATATGTGCCAAACTTTTGGGGGAAATCCTGACTTCGTACAACGCTTGTACTGAAAGCAGGCTCCCTTATCTGTATACTAGAAGGGCGCCGATGCCCACGCCACCGGTTGTTTGTCTGGAAATCCTCTAGGACGTTTGTCCTAGGCCGATCAACGCTCGTTGCTCTTCACCCACTTGAT
>JAAYQY010000241.1 GCA_012519125.1 Spirochaetales bacterium | reverse complement strand
CATACCTCCTTTACCAGTGTCTATGCTTCCCCTGTCGTTGATGACACCATCGAAATCGATCTGAAACCTGAAGATTACCGACTTGACACCTATCGTGCAGGAGGGGCAGGGGGCCAGCATGTCAATAAGACCGACAGTGCAGTCCGCATCACCCACTATGCAACCGGTATTGTGGTCCAGTGCCAGAATGAACGCAGCCAAGTCATGAACAAGGATGTAGCGTTCAAGATGCTCAAGAGCCGACTCTACGAGTATTACAAGGAAGAGAAGGAAAAAGAGCATCAAAAAGATGCAATCGAAAAGAAAGAGATTACCTGGGGTAGTCAGATCCGCTCCTATGTTTTCCAACCGTACACCATGGTCAAGGATCATCGTACGGGTACTACCATCGGCAATATCCAAGCAGTCATGGATGGGGAGATTGGGCCGTTCATTGAAGGGTATCTCCAATGGGCCCAGAAGGGGGAGTAGGGTATGGTCAGGGTTGCGACCCGAATCTTCCTACTTCTTGTCGTGCTCTGTGCTCCGCTTACCGCTGGGCCAGAGACGATGTTTCAAATCGGCATCGTGAGCATGGATGGTCAGAACCCAGACCTATCCGATCTTGTGCTCCATACCGCCAATCGCTATGGATCAAATCTGTTTCTCTCTCCATCCCATCTGCAGCTTCTTGAAATGAGAGAAGTCCGCGAAGCCAAGCAACGCTGGGAAGAAGAGGTGCATGCAGCATACGAAAAGCAGGATTTGCAGGCTCTGCAGAAACTCAACAAAGAGGGCTATCCTGTACCTGAGCTGTATCTGGGATCCTCTCTTCCTGTCTCATACACCGCCATTGCAATTGATGAGCGGATTTTTTCAGCCCTTTCCAAAAGCCATGAGGCTCGAACGTGGCTATTGTCCAAAGAAACGTTGGATGGCCTGTTCTTGGTGAAAACCGAACTTCTGGATCAGTTTGAGCGGGTGAGAATCGAATTTTTTGCCCTCAACCAACAAGAGCCACAGCTCCTTCTGGATCGGCTGGTGGAAAGCAGACGCTACCAGGCGTTGGCAGAACCACTCGGAGAGGCTCTCTTTTCCTTTGCATCACAAGGCAAGCAGAGTGCTCTCGTCCTCAGCGACGAGTTGCTCCGTTTCTCATGGGAGGTTGATGGGAAAAAACAGGAGAGCAAGGATGGGCTTCTTTTCCTCTCCCCGGGGACGCATGAGTTGCGTTTCAGTTCAGCATCCTATGAGCCAATCGTTGTACAGGTTGATCTGGGCATGGGAACTGTGGAAACACTTGAAGTCTCACTCAAGCCTCTAGCGCATCCTCCTCTTGTTTTGCATGCTCTTTCTGGTAGGGGGACATGGACCCTCGAAGGGAAAGCTTTGGGACAGAGTGCAAACCTATCCCTCTCTCTTCCCTCCTATCCTTTGATGCTTACCTACGAGAAAGAGGGGTTTTCAAAAAGAATCATCCAGCTCGAACGGCCGGTAGACACATCGCTTTCCTTCTCATCCCTGGCAATGGAATTGGATGATCCTCTTCTGGTGAAGGATGCGCAGAAGGACTTTTACAAAAGGCTCAGAAACACTATCCTGTTGTTCGGAGCGTATGTAGGGAGTCTTGCTCTCTCAAAGACGTTTGCAGTCGACAACCCGTTGTGGCAGGTCGGTATGGTAGGCACAAGCTCAGTTGCCTTGGTCTCTGGTGTGGCGTTGGTCATGGAGATGGCCAGGTATGCATCATGGGCCGGAACTCACTAGTGAATAGGTAGGTAGCATATGTTGAAAGGATTCGGAGCGAAACTGAAAGCTCTGTTTGGTATGAGCTCATTTGATGAGCAGTATTTTGAGACATTGGAAGATTTTCTCATTGAGGGAGACTTGGGAGCGAAACTCGCCATGGATGTATCCGATGAGGTGAGGAAGCTGGCAAAGAGTGCAAAATCAAAAACGCAGAAGGATTTGCAGCTTTTGGTGAAATCTCTGCTTGAGGATAAAGTCTCCGTTTTCTCACATGAGCTTGATGAGAACATGCCTACCGTATTCTTGATTCTGGGAGTCAATGGGGTAGGAAAGACCACTTCCATCGCAAAGCTTGCGAACTACTACATGAAACAGGGCAAGCAGGTCATGCTTGCGGCAGCCGATACCTTTCGCGCTGCAGCCATTGACCAGCTTGAAGTGCACGCCCAGCGTTTGGGATGCAGGATTGTCAAACAGAAGAGTGGCAGCGACCCAGGGTCTGTAGTCTTTGATGCCATAACCAGCGCACAAGCCAGAAAAGAAGATCTGATTCTTGTTGACACTGCTGGAAGAATGCACAACAAGGAGAACCTGTTGCGCGAGCTCTCCAAGATAGACAAGATTGTGAAGGGCAGGGGCATTGATGATGCTCACTACAAGAAGTTTTTGGTCATCGATTCAACCACAGGGCAAAATGGCATCAGTCAGGCAGAGCTCTTCAACCAGGCGGTTGCCCTTGATGCCTTGATTCTTACCAAGTATGACAGCTTGGCCAAAGGTGGTGCTTTGGTACAGATAGGGGAGCGGCTGCACATTCCCATTGCATTTGTGGGTACGGGGGAGACCTATGCCGACATGCACCCCTTCGACAAGGACGAGTTCCTCGATACCTTGGTGGGGCTCACAGACTGATATGAGAAACAAACTCCTTATTCTTTTCCTGTTCTGTTCTCTGTCAACCCTTTCTGCAAATCCGGTTTACCGGCTTTCCAACAGCATCGGGCAGGACAGGGGACCGTATCAGGGAGAGGGGGAGTATGTACTCGTGCTTGATGATTCTCAGACCCAACTCTATCAGGGCCAGACACTGCTGTGGACCCGAAAGTCCTTCCTGCATGAAGGGGAGGAGAGTAGGGTCACTCGCTTTGCCCATCTTGAAGATGACCAGATCCAATGGTTTTCCCATGGAAATCTGGTACGAGAGCAGCAGGGCTCACACGTATGGCACTACTCCTATGCTGACGATGGCAAGCTGAAGCAGAGCACCCATATGCGCGACAATGTGCTTGAGGGGGTAACCCTGTATGGGTATGGGGGGCCGAACGGTTCGCTTTCAACCCAGTTGCAGATCAATGCCACCCAACACACCTATACCTTGCTTGGCGGCTTGGGGGATTCGCGCTTTCTTGTCTCTGCAACTCAGAAGGAGGGGCAGGGCTTTACCACCCTTGCCAATGGCCATACCTTTCACCAAGCGTGGAAAGAGGATTCCAGCCTCTCTTCCTCACGGATTGCCTATCGTGATGAGGGTGGGTTCATCCTGTACAAAAGTGCTGGTACGGAGCAGATGGAAGAGACGTATGATGAGCGTGCTCTCTTGATTTCCCGTAAAACTCCTTCCTATCTCACCGAATACCGGTATAATGAGGAACGGATGCTTATCGAAGAGCAGACGCTCAGATCCGATGGGAATCAGACTCTGACAACCTATGAAGGAGGACGGCGCAGCATGGTTGAGGAGCGAAAAAGTGGGCAAACAGTGAAAATCAGTCGCTTCCTTGCAGATGGTCGGAGCATAGTGACCCTCTTTAGTGAAGGAAAGCCGTACAGTGATGTCACCTATGCCATAGATGGAAAGCGGGTGCTTTCCATCTCCTACCGCTGATATGGGTTTGCTTCTTCGTCTTTCCACCCGATATGCCTTCTCGTCCCAAAACAGGCATCGCTCCACCAGTGTGCGTATAGCCCTTGGGTTGGCTCTCTGTCTCTTTGCCATCGTAGCGGTCCTTTCGTTTATGCAAGCGCTCCAGCGCAATCAGTTTGAGGACATCAGGACCTTCGAATCGTTTGACCTGCAAGTGCAACTACAGCAGAGCAACCTTGAAGAAGCCCAAGAGGTTGCAAAGCGTATTGAAGCGCTCGATTCTGTCAGCTCAGCGTTTGTCTATGCCGATATTCCTGTCATCACCCAAGCACAAGATGGAACAACCGTAGCAGGACGCATGCGGGCCATCGAGGCCGAAGGTAGGTTCGCAGAGCAGCTGAACAGTTATCGTGGCACTATTTTCTCTGAGGGAAAACTTGCCTCCTCCTACTCCAACAGCCGTTCCATCAAAGTGGGAGACGAGCTGAAAGTGACGTTGTTGCGCAAGGGAAGGCAGGCGACCGTCATCCCGGCCCAGCGAACCCTGGAAATTGGAGCACTGTACTACACCACAAGTTATGACTTCGACCACACTACCTTTCTGACAGACCTTCCAACGCTCTTGCTGCTCAACCCTGATGCCCCGCTCAAGATTGGTGTCTATACCGAACAGGCCGTTGATGGTGTCAAGCAAGAGCTTATGACATTGGGCTTTCCCCAGGCCAGCACCTGGAGGGAGATCAATGCTTCGCTTTACGGGGCTATGGAGTTGGAGCAGAAAATGATGACCCTGATGTTGTTCCTGATGGTCATTGTGGTATTGGTGCATATCCGAAACAGTTCCCGCAGGCTTCTTTTGGCTAAACAACGGGAAATT
>JAAYQY010000240.1 GCA_012519125.1 Spirochaetales bacterium | reverse complement strand
AGTGCAGTAAGCCATTCTCGGGAGATAGAATGGTCTTTTGTATCAAGAATTGTGAAGTAAGATTCCTAATTCTGGAATCGATTGCCATTCATAGTTCTCCAAATGCTACCAAATCCTTATCAGGCGATATCCGTGGATTCCCTGGAACGGCCAGGCCAAGGAACTGTGCATCACGCCCTTCTACTCCTTTCTTAAAGATGAAGAACGGGGGTATATCAGTTAAGTCCTGGTAACTATGCAATTTCTGAAAGGTGTCCTCAAGAAGCGCATTTCCTCTTGGTTTGGTATCGAGAAGATTTCTACCTGGTTGCCGATTATCACCATAATAGCGGAATACCCCGGTTTCCTCGTCAAGATAATCCGGCCATTCCAACTCTTGCATGGATGTATAAAGAACAACATAGGCTGGTTTACCACTTCCATCCATACGATTGACTTTTCTAAAGCCTCCATTGACACCAAGTTTTGGAAACAGTACGTGTAATGGCTCTGAGCTCAAATCATTAGCGCTTCCTCCCTTGTAAATAGCATCAATAATGAGTGGAGCCATCTTAAGTTGAGAAAATGAAAATTCCATAGAAATCTCCTCTAACATAGCAATCATTGATTTATGCTTACCAGCAGCATACAAGCTTCCACCCATTCAAACAAGAGTGAGACTTCAATTCCTTATTAGGAATACCTTTGTATGACTCTTACATTTCAATTGATCGATTTAAAAGTACAGAGCTACTGCCTACAAATGTTTCGCAATTGAAAAATTGAGATCGTGTATCAGAAGTGTTGCACATATATATTGAAGATATGTTTTTGATGCAATTACCCAGAACCAATGGATACAATCCCATCAAGTCTAAGCTTTGGAATGAAGATTCTCTCCACGTCGGCAACAAGGCCGAACGGACTCAGCATACAAGATACCGATAGCCATTTGATTTGTCTTGTCACAATTGAAGTATGAGCACTAGTGCATTCTGCAAATCAGGCTCCATCCACCTCATCGTGTCCCAACAAAGCCAGCGCTTCTTCTGCACCAACGGGCTTGCTGAAATAGTAGCCCTGCATCTCGTCACAACCCTGCTGCTTGAGGTAGGCAGCCTGCTCTTCTGTTTCCACCCCTTCAGCCAACACATGGAAGTGAAGATTCTTACCCATCTGGATGATGCTCTTGAGAATGGCTGTCTCTTTCTTGATCTCAGAGCCGACACCCTGCACGAACTCCATGTCAATCTTCAGGATATCGATGGGGAATAGTTTCAACCGGCTGAGGGATGAGTAGCCGGTGCCAAAGTCATCAATGGCAAGCGAGACGCCGAGTGCCTTGATCTCCTTGAGCCGCAGGAGGATGTAGGGTTCGTCAAGGAAGGCGATACTTTCGGTGATCTCGATGCAGATGTCCTTCGGGTCGGTTCCTGTTCTTGCAAGGATTTCCCCAATCTTCTGTGCTATGGAAGGATCGCGCAACTGCAACAACGATACGTTGATGGCAATGCTCAGATCTTTCTGCGCGTGCTGCTTGAATATCTTCAGCTGCTGGCAAGCCTGCTCAATGACCCACAACCCTATAGGCCGAATCATGCCGGTCTGTTCAGCCATGGGGATGAAAACCAACGGAGGAATGACACCATACTCATCGTGCTTCCAGCGCAGTAGGGCTTCAAAACCGACAATCTCTTCCGTATCGGCAGCCACCTGGGTCTGATAATGCAAGAACAGCTCACCACGGTCGAGCGCACGATAGAGGCTGTTGGAGAGCCGCATCTTCTGGGTAGTGTTGTCTTTCATGTCCGCAGTGCAGAAGGCCAGCTGGTTCTTTCCCTTCGTCTTGGCGGCATACATGGCGATATCGGCATGCCTGATCAGCTCCTCAACACTCTCACCATCCAAGGGATAGATGGCAAGGCCCATGCTTGCGGGAAGGAAGTACTCGTCATCTCCAAGTTGCAAAGGTTTCCTCAAACGTGAAAGGATTGCCTGCGCCCGTTCGGAAAAATCCTCGATGGTCGGCTGTGGACCGAGCTGGATGAGAAACTCATCACCACCGTACCGGGCAAGAAAATCTCCCGGTTGCAGCGATGAGGAGAGCGTTTGCGAAATCTTTTGCAAAACCCTGTCACCGGTTGCATGGCCGGCCGTATCATTGATCGACTTGAAGGAATCGAAATCAATGAATAATACTCCCAGCAAGGCCCCAGCTCGCTTTGCCTCGCCAATGTGCTGGGAAACTTCCTGGAAGAAGGACTCCCGATTGGGAAGAGTGGTAAGCGTATCGAAGTAGGCTAACCGATAGAGCTTCTGCTCCGACTCCTCAAGGGTCTTGCGTTGCTCCTCTATCCGCATCCTGGAAGCACGTTCATAATCGAGGAAGGCTTTGATGAGGATAAGCAGAAAGATTACCCCAAGATAGGAGATGATGCCCGGAATGGATGTTGATGTGCGGGTACGGAATAGGAACATCACACTGCTGAACAAATTGAGTGCATTCAGAACCAAGGCAACAAAAAATCCCAGGGAGGCGTCTTTCAGAATCAGGAGAATCGAAATCACCATCTGCAGTTGGGTGATGATTCCCCGATAGGAAGCTTCATTCACCAGGAACAAGCCGAATACCGCAAGGTCGCCTTGCAGATAAATCTGGAGAAAGGAGATCGCCACGTACACAAAGACACTGATGATGATGACCAGAAAGTTGCTTTTTCGGAGCGAATGCTGTTCGCCGATTGAACTCTGCTCGTACAACAGTTCGAATGTATAGCGCAAAGGTTGGAACATCAGCAGGGGTGCAAAATAGGGAAGCGAAGGATACATATGATGCAGTATGATATCCAGGCCACTTCCTGCAATCAGGATGAAGATGATCGAACGCCACAAGGACTTCACCCGCTTCTGCCTGCTCGTGTCTTCAAGCCCCCTCTGATACCGGTACAGCAAGACCAGGATACCAGTCATGTAGGAAAGGTAATAGCAGTAGAAAAACCAGTCCCAGAATGATCGGCCTGCCATATTTACCAAACCATAGGCTGTTCGGGTGAGGAGGTAGGCATCAGGATTGAGGAACAAAGGGAAACTGTTGGCCAAGACTGTCAGGAAAGCGGGAACATACAGCAACACACTCAGAAATTTCCTGCGATGAAGAGAAGCATTGCCGGTGAGGACCAGGACGAAGTGAAGCAAGAGGGCATACAGCGTCCCCCACCCCAAGGCGGCGATGCGCATCCACATTTCTCCAGCTGTATCAGAGGCAACCAAGCCGGCAATGCCCAGGCCCACCGTCCACAAGGAGGCTGCAACAGCCAGCACACCATAGAGCCTGTTGGCCAAAGGCCTGGGAGCCTTCAGCAGCAAATAGATGCTGCTGCCAAGAAAGTTGATGGCAACAAAGAAATACAGCAGCGAAAACACCGAGGTTGTCAGCAAGGCAAAGTTTCTCCTCTTCGCGGGTCGAACCTACCTGCTATCATAATGCTCAGGCAAATAAACTACAAGCATTGTCATTTGTACCTTATTATCTGATAAATGTATAACTAAGTTGCGTTACCAAGAGGAATTGAACGATACCTCCAAGCTAGTTGTCACCCAAGATATCGAGCGTGGCGATCACCCTCCCGCTGACCGAACATCCCACGGCTCTCAGTGCATGGGTGCCTGCCGGCAGATACAGCAGGCACCTGCCCAGATAGGGCCCTTGGCAGAGGGGGAGCACCTTCTGTCTCGCTACATCCACCAACACCAGCTTGTACTGATCAGAATCAACCAAAACATCAAGGCCAAGGGAAACCAAGCACGGCTGGCTGCATGAAATGCGATGAATCGTATCCACACCCGAAAAATCCCTGAACGAGAGCCAAACCTCATCAGAGCTTTGGTCGAAATCCCTGGCACGGTAGAAGTAGGAGTCTGCAGAATTGACCAACCGGCTCTCATCGTTGAACAACGGAGTGCACTCCTGTGGATGATTGATGTCAACGAGGAACGAACAGGAAGCAAAGAGAAGACTGAGGCAAAACAACAAGGCCAAGCGTGTGAATGATTTCATGAAAGACCCCTCCGAGTGAGATGTGATGCACCGAGTGTGGTAAAACCGGAGTCGAAAAGCACTCGGAAATGTTTCGTATTGGGGGTCAACTACGACACACTATTGCCTTCAGAGGATGCAGATGATAGGCTTCAGAACCATGAGGCATGTCATCCTTTTGGTCTACATCCTGATCTTCTCCACAGGCTTCGCCTCCCTTGCCGGGTTGGCGGTCATCGCCAGCCGACTCTCCCACCCCTTTGCAAAACGCATGATCGTGGTGCAAGGAGTCTTTCTTGCCAACCTTGCCCTTGTTGCGCTCTACTACTATCTTGCCCAGGTGCTTAGCATGGTGGGAAGTGATTCCACTCTGGAGTTCTGGTTCGGCCT
>JAAYQY010000239.1 GCA_012519125.1 Spirochaetales bacterium | reverse complement strand
TTGGAAATCTACGCCGGGCCCTTCTCCCCCAACCCCTATGTCCGCTTTTTCTACATCCTCGATCCCAACGGGGTGAAGATCCAATTCGTGGAGCAAAAGGCCTGAAAAGCATGAGAGCCGGAATTGCTTCCGGCTCCCGTTCAAACAAGATTGGCTGAGAATGCTTACTTGATCCTCTTCACAGCGCTCTCCAGCAGCTCCTCGAGCTTTGCGGAGGGGTTCTGGAACTTGGCCAGGAAGATCATGGCTGCGATGATGTACGGCTTGTAGCTGGCTTCCTTGTAGAGGGGTACCAGATAGCGGTCGAACACAGAAGCCTCAACCTCGCCTTCCTTGCAGGAGAGACCGGTGATGTCGGCAGGCAGGCAGTGCATGTAGAGAGCCTTTCCGTCCTTGGTGGTCTTCATCAGGTCTTCGGTGCAGGTCCATTCCTTGAACTTTGCGTTGTTGGCCAGACAGGTCTTCTCAAGAGCCTTCAGTGCATCCTGATCGCCCTGCTCGACAATCTTGGTCCTCTCTTCCATGACGGCAAAGGGAGCCCAGCTCTTCGGGTAGACGATGTCTGCATCCTTGAAAGCCTCTTCCATGGACTCGACACGCTTGTAGGAACCACCGCTCTTCTTTGCATTCTCCTTGGCAACTTCCTCAACCTCAGGCATCACATTGTACCCTTCGGGGTGCGCAAGAACGACATCCATGCCGAAGCGGGTGAACAGGCCGATGATGCCCTGGGGGACGGAAAGCGGCTTGCCGTAGGAGGGACTGTAAGCCCAGGTCATGGCAACTTTCTTGCCCTTGAGGTTCTCGACACCGCCAAAGTGGTTGATCACGTGCAGCATGTCAGCCATGGACTGGGTCGGGTGATCGATATCGCACTGGAGGTTCACCAGAGTGGGTCTCTGCTCAAGCACGCCGTCATCGTAGCCATCCTGAACAGCCTCGGCAACCGTCTTCATGTAGGTGTGGCCCTTGCCAATGTACATATCGTCGCGGATACCGATGACATCGGCCATGAAGCTGACCATGTTTGCGGTCTCGCGAACGGTCTCTCCATGGGCGATCTGGCTGGTCTTCTCATCGAGGTCCTGAACTTCCAGGCCGAGCAGGTTGCAGGCGCTGGCGAAGCTGAACCGGGTGCGGGTGGAGTTGTCACGGAAGACAGAAATTCCGAGACCACTATCAAACACCTTGGTGGAAATGTTGTTCTCGCGCATGGCGCGAAGAACTTCTGCTACCTGGAACGTGGCAGCGATCTCATCATCGGACTCTTTCCAAGTGTGGAAGAAGTCATTGAGATACATGTTGTCAGTCTTGAGGGTCTTCAGCTCCTCAATCATCTGCTTAATAGTGGCTTTGTCCTTCATGTTGGGGAAACCTCCAGTGGTATTGTTCATAAGAAAATCCAGACAACTGCACTATACCATGAGGACGTGCCGTTGTCTAGATTTATTGTTGCAGTTTGTTGCAAGTATCCTTAGATCTTGCCCAACTCCTTCAGGATTTTCTCCGGTGAGAACGGCCAGTTTCGCATCCAGACACCTACGGCATCATGGATTGCGATGGCTATCGCCGGAGCAGCACCATTGGTCGCGATCTCACTGATGGATTTGGCTCCATAGGGGCCGACCTCATCGTTGATATCGATCAGAACCGCCTGGAAATCCTCCGGCTTCTCACTGATCATCGGAACACCATACTCACCGAGGGTGGGATTCAAACAAACCCCGTTCTCGTCCAGGATCATCTCTTCGTACAGCGTATGACCGATGGACTTGAGAGCAGCCCCATACATCTGGCACAGGGCAAGTTCGGGGTTGATCGGAGTGCCGGCATCCTGGAGGGCATAGTACTTCTGCACCTTGACCTGACCGGTACGCACATTCACCGCCACCTGCACGAAGTGGGCACCATACGGAATGGAGTTGTGGCCGGTGGTGAAAGAAGCCCTTCCCATCACCTGCCCGCGTCCGGTACCTGTCAGCGCATCGTGGCTGAGCTTGGCATAGCTGAGCGTCTTGCCCGTCTTGGTGCTGTACACCTCACCGGGGGCGCGCAGTATGAGGTCCTCTGCCTTCTCCTGCATCTGGTACGCGGCTTCGTCCAGCAGGTTTTTCTTCAAGTCCTCAGCAGCCAGGAAAGATGCTCCACCGCTGAAGTACGTTCCACTGGAGGCGTACGCACCGGTATCGAACGTACAGCTGTCAGTATCGCCACTGGTGACCGTTACCAAATCCATCGGAACACAGAAAGCCTCACTGATCATCTTGGCACTGATGGTATCCAAACCTGTTCCCAAGTCGGCTCCACCACTGAAGATCTGGAAGGTGCCGTCGGTGAGCAATTTGGCCCACGCATTGGAGTGGTCGAGGCCGGGAAGCCCACTTCCCTGCTGGATCATGGCAAAGCCCTTGCCGATCTTCCAGTCAGGATCATCAGACTGCTCCTTCTTGCCCCATTTGATCATCTTGGCACCCTTGGTGAGCGCTTCATCAAGACCGCAGGAACCGACAGGAACGACCTTCCCCTCACGCCCTTCGCCAAGACCCTTGAGGATCTCAAGCATATAACCGGGCTCAACCTTGTTCTTCATGGCCATCTCGTAGTAGTCGATGCCCAGTTCGTCGGCAAGTTCAGCCATACAGGTCATCAGTCCGTAGGTACCCTTCGGCGCACCGTACCCCTGGTAGGCGCCGGTAGGCGGAATATTGGTGTAGTAGGTGATGACATCGAACTTCATGTTGTCGCACTTGAGCAACGGCAAGGTTTTCGAGCATGCATTCATCGGAACCGTAAGACAGTGGTTTCCATAGGGACCGGTATTGGCCCTGACGTCCATGTAGACGGCAGTGATCGTACCATCCTTCTTTGCTCCCATCTTCACCGTCACACGCATCGGGTGGCGGGTGGAGTTGGCAACGAACTCCTCTTCACGGGTGTTGCGATAGAGTATCGGCTTGCCGGTGATCCAGGTCGCGTAGCCTACCAGGTCCTCAACCAGGATATCCTGCTTCGAACCGTAGCCGCCACCGACCCGTTCCTTGATGACACGGATCTTGTTCTCGGGAATCTGGCAGACCCAAGCGACGATACGCCGTACGTGGTAAGGAACCTGCGTCGATGCATGCAACACCAAGCGCCCACCATCGATCTTTGCATAACAGATGTGTGGTTCAAGCGGGGTGCACTGGATCTGGCTGGTCTGGTAGGTACGTTCCACCACCGCATCAGCTTCCTTGAATCCCTTCTCCACATCCCCGATCTTGCCGTGGGCGGCAGAAGCGACGTTGTGTCTGATATCGCCGTGAAGCGGGAACTGGTAGATGACCTTCCCGTCCCTGGGGTCTGCACCCTTGTTGTACTGATCAAGATCGGCAGGAGCTCCTGCACGATACTCTACCACCCCGTTATGCACCAGGGGAGCACCCTCGGCCATAGCCTCTTCCACGGTAAAGATAGGCTTGAGGATTTCGTACTCAACCTTGATCGCAGCACGGGCTGCGAGTGCCTGCTCTTCGGTTTCTGCGATGATTGCAGCAACACGATCGCCGACATGGCGGACCTTGCGGTTGAAGAGCCTGCGGTCGTGCGGGCTGGGCTCAGGATTGCCCTGTCCTGCCTGCATGTAGAAGACATCGGGGCAGTTCTCGTGGGTGATGATGCTGACCACCCCTTCCATTGCCAAAGCCTTGCTGGTATCAATCTTGGTGATGTAGGCGTGGGCGTAAGGGCTACGAAGCAATACCATGGTGTGGTAGCCGGGAAGCACACGATCTTCAACGAAGCTGCTTTCGCCTGCAACCAGCTGAGGACCATCAACCTTTCCCTTGGGCTTACCCACATAGGTAAGGTTTTCACGGAAGGTGGGAGAGATTTCGCTCTTGTATGAACCGGACTGCATCTTTTCCACAGCCAGCTTCACCGCAAGGTAGTAGTGCTCATAGCCGGTATCACGGATGAAGATGCCGCTGAGCACCTCATCGATCTGTGCTTGAGTGGGGTTGCTTTCATGTTCGAGCAACCATGCCAGCAACAGTGCTGCCGCGGGTGCATTGTAAGCACTCTGCACCACTCCAGCATCGATCATTGCCTGCTGCACCACATGCAGGTTGCGGCTGGTACCCAATGATTCTGCGGTCCTGATCTCAGCTCCTTCAGCCTGCTGGGCAAGCATCAGGTTCGCATAGACAGGAACATCATTGTAGATGATGGTATCGCTTCCAGCAAAGCCTTCCTTGTCATCACTGTCTCGTACGCTCTGGTATCCAAGACGTACCAAGACTGAGCGCAAGGACTCTGCCTGCTCGCAATTGATGGTATGTTTCTTTCCGTTTACGGTAAAGGAAATCTTGTTCATTTTGCGCCTCCTTTCAGAAATTCGGCGAAGAGTTGGGCGAGACCTTCGCTGGCGATGTAGCGCTTGTAGGCAGAGCTTCCCACAAAGTCATCCAGGGCGGCAACAGCCTGGTGTACTGCAAGCTGGACATCAGCAGGGGTAGTAAGCTCTCCGTTCTCGATGGCGTTCTCAATGGCATTGAGGCGTTGTACTGAACTTCCGTGCACTGCGGCAAACACACGCACATGATCGACGACCTGTTCGCTGTTCTGGGTCGCTCCAAAGCCAACCGTAACGGCTGCACTGTTCTGAGCGCTGTTGGAAAAACGCTTGGTGCCGACATACCGGCTGTCCTTGGAAAGGCTGATTGCAAGAATCAGGGTACCACTGAACTGCTGGTGATAGGCATGGTATTCCCTGATGGGAATATTGTCTTCGCTGTATGCGCCACCTTCGGTAAGGTTTGCGGTAAGCAAGCGACAGCGTGATGCAAGCAGAGCCGGGGCAAGATAGGACTGGTCGCTCATCAAGGCGAGGTTTCCTCCGATCGTTGCCATGTTCCTGCGGGTGAAACTCCCGCAAAAGAGGGCGGCATCCTTGAGCCACTGGGGCACCAGGGCCGACTCCACCAGCTTCTGCAAGGTCACCATGCTTCCGATGCGGATGTAGGAGCCCTCATCGGTGATGGTATCCAAGCCAAGTTTTGCGAGGCTGATGGCCACTTTTG
>JAAYQY010000238.1 GCA_012519125.1 Spirochaetales bacterium | reverse complement strand
ACCATCTCCATCTCCAACGCAGTTGGTCAGCACTTCAAGGATATCGGTCACGATCCGCTGGTGTTGGATGTCACCTACGAGAACAGTCAGGCGCGCGAACGGACCCAAGTGTTGATGGACCTGGCAAACAAGCTCAACGCCTTGGTGATCGGAACCGGGGACCTCTCTGAGCTTGCTCTTGGCTGGGCGACCTACAACGGGGATCATATGTCGATGTACGGGGTCAACAGCTCAGTACCGAAGACCTTGGTACGGCACCTGGTCAGGCATGTGGCCTCGATCAGTGAGCCTTCGCTGAAGAAGGTCCTGCTGGATATCGTCGATACCCCGGTAAGCCCTGAACTCCTTCCTGCAAAAGGTGATGGAACGATCAGTCAGGTAACCGAAGATCTGGTGGGGCCCTACGAGCTGCACGATTTCTTCCTCTATCAGGCGATACGGTGGGGTTTCACTCCGGCTAAGATTTACCGATTGGCATGCGTTGCATTTTCAGAAGTGTATGATCAGTCGGTCATTCTCAAGTGGCTCAATACCTTTTACTCGCGCTTTTTCAGCCAGCAGTTCAAGCGTTCCTGTCTGCCCGATGGTCCGAAGGTTGGTTCTCTGGCCCTCTCTCCTCGCGGGGATTGGCGGATGCCCAGCGATGCTTCGGTTGCCCTTTGGAGGGCTCAGCTGGCCGAACTTGGAAACTTATAGCAAAATCGTACGGAAGTTCAACAAAAAATTATTCCTCTATGTTGTAGCCTTTTGTCTCTGAGTACTGTTATAGAGATGAGGAGTTGCTACGACCTATGCGAAAACATCTGCCCACACTGATGGTCATCATCTTATTGTCGCTTCCTGTCTCCGTTGGAGCCAGAAGCCTTGTGAATGTAAGTCTTGGATTTGGCGCCACCTATTCGCCCCAAGAGGATCAAGCTTTTGATCTTGGTCTTCAGGACCCGGACAACTGGCTGATCGGAGGGGAAATCAGTGCTCGACTGGCCTTTATACAGGCACAGGCGATGGTGCTGCCCATTGAATGTGGTGAGGCTAGTGGGGTGTTGATGCTTGGCATGGGCTCCCTGAGTATTCCGGCGATCGGCTCGCTGGTCGCGGTGGAAGTTGGCGGAGGGGTAGGTGTCACCTACGTTCCTTCCAGTTCCGACTCCTCCCGTTCCTACTACGAGTTGGCAAACGGAACGCAGGCGGATGCTTCACAGAAAAGTTTTACTGATGCAGTCCTGGCAAGTCCGATGTATCTGCAGGTAGGACTTGGGTCCGAACTTGGTCCCATTGGCGTGAAAATACGGTACCTGATGGAAAGTCAGGCAACCTTGGGTTCGGTTATGTCGGATAATGCATGGTGGAGCGTCTTTGCTCTGAAAAAGCAATCTCTCTCACTTGCGTTGGCTCTGAAAATGTTCTAGATTTAGAACAGAAATGCTGATATGACAGGAAAACTGGCAAAAGGGGTATGATATGAAGAAGAAGCTGATGATTTCACTGCTCGTTGTATGTGTCCTGCTTCCCGCAGCTCTCAGTGCTGCAGTTCTTGATTTGAGTCTTGGTGTCACGGCACAGTACAAGGATAACTTTAATACGATTAAGACTGACATCGACAATGATAATTTTGATGGACTTTTGGACATCAACAATTATGCACTTGGTGCAGATGTTCGTTTCAAACTCCTGATTGCCGAAGTCGACCTGGTCGGTAAGTTCTCACAGAGTAATGTAAGTGGGGTAGACTATACGAAGATTGAGTTGCTGACCACCGCTGGGGTTTCCATGGATTTGCTCGGTTTTGCTCGCCTCGGTTTCGGCATGGGCCCCAACTGGATCATCGAGATGAACAATGACACTGGTGATTTTGTCATGTTCGCTAAGAGTGCTCCGAATGTACCCGTACCGTTGGACAACTTTGGGGAAACCTTCATCAACTCCCCGGTTGCCTATCGTGCAACGCTTGACTTCAACCTGGGCAAGCTGATGCTCGGCCTCAACTACACCCTTGAAACGGAATACACCTTCAAGAATGCACAAGAAGTGGACAAACTCTTCAATGCAAACATGGGTAATGGCACGATGGGTGTCTCCCTCCTTT
>JAAYQY010000237.1 GCA_012519125.1 Spirochaetales bacterium | reverse complement strand
CCCTCACCTTGGCCTACCTCGACCCCACCTACATCTACCACAATCTGTACGATTCAAATCACCTCAATGCAATTGCAAGCCTAGAAGTTGATCTTGCCATCCGGCCCTCTCTCTCCTTGCACGGCCAGTTTGCCTTGGACCAGTTCCAGCTGCCCAATGAGACCTCCACCATTGCCAACGCCCTTGCAGGCTTGGTCAACCTCTCCTACAGCTGGGAGAAGCAGGGATTCTGGACTGCAAGTGCTGAGGTTGCAACCACCGACCCCACCATGTACCGGAGGGAAGGAATAGACTTCCTGGTTGCTAGAGGACTGCACAACAATGGCAATCCGGTAATCATCGACTACCTTGGCTACCAGTATGGTTCGGACAGTCAGGTCTTTGCCCTTTCTCTTGCCTATGACAACCTGACCAACCTGAAATTGTTGCTCAGCACCACCCTGCACCGGCAGGGTGAGGTTGACTACCTCACTTCGCACAACACCGCAGATGACAACGATCTCCAACCGAATAAGAAAGGACCTGCACCCTATGGCCCCACCGTCAAGGAGACCTTGGTGGTAGGAATCAAGTGCACCTATACCCCCACTTGGGAGAAGAACATCTCCTTCTTCTCCCAGATAGATTGGATCGGAAGACGCACCTATACCAAGGCTACCAAGTCAGGCTCCGACCACAGAAGCGACCTGCAGTTGAGCCTGGGCTGTTCATTCACGTTCTAAGGGAAATGAGTGCCTTGTCCAAAAGCCTAAGCAGGGTGTAGAGATCTGCTTCCTGTAAGCTGCCGCTGTGCTTCAAGCACGCAAGGAGCTGGCCATCGAGGGTCCTGGCAGGAATGCGGGCTTGCTTGCCTTTCTCGGTGAGAAACACACAGGCAGAACGTGCATCTGCTGGATTCTCCCGCCTCTGGACAAAGTGTTTTTCTTCCAGACTCTTTACCATGGGCGTGATCGAGCTCCCCTCTTTCCCGAGTTTCCTTGCCAACTGCTTGGATGCAAGACCGTCCTCTGTCCAGAGAATCTGAAGAGCCCGGTATTCAGTGAGCGTCAGATCATACGGCTCCAACAGTTCGGTAAACGTTGCCTGAATCTGTGCGTTGCATGCATCAAGGGTAGTGAGCAACTGCTCACCAAGGTTCTTGTCGGTATACATGCTCCTATGGTGTCCAAAGCATGACCAAAATGCAAGAGCAAGAAACCTTCCTTAGCAAAATGGCACGTAAGGTTTTTTCTCTGAAAAGCTGACGTACAGGCTCATAACGTTAGGTATTTCTTTCCTAATACAGAATTTAGCCTCAGTTACCCTTGCCCTTTGCAACCGAAAGGCGTTAGTATCTGACCGGATAAGATGGCATGAAGATATACAGAACCTGGAACGTCAAACCCTACGCACTTGTACTTCCCGCCCTGCTTCTGGCAGTGGTGTTCGCCTATCGTCCCTTCGTGATCACGATTCTCAACAGCTTCCATACGGTCAACTTGGGAGGAGTGCGCATGCAGTTCGTAGGAGTGGAAAACTACCAACGACTCTTTGGAAGTGAATCCTTCCAGGCCAGCCTCTCCAATACCCTGCGCTTCACTCTCTTCTTTGTTCCTACCAACATCACCATCTGCCTTGCAGCCGCCCTGCTCTCCAATAGGGAGGGAAAGCTTGCCACCCTCAACCAGATCTTCTTTTTCCTTCCCATGGCAGTAGGGCTGTCCAGCGCTATGATGATCATCAAGATGATGTTCAACCCCTCCATAGGGATCATCAACCATCTCATTGGCTCTGATATCCAGTGGTTCAACGACCCGAAGGCAGCAATGGCTCTCTTGGTTATCGCGGGAGTGTATCTGGACATCGGATTCAACTTTCTGTTGCTCTCGGCAGCACTACGCAATGTACCCAAGGAGCTGGTGGAAGTGGCAAATCTTGAAGGAGCGGGAAAGATGAGTATTTTCCGCTACCTTCAGTTGCCGCTCATCGCCCCCTCCCTCGTCTTTGTCCTGATGACCAACATCAAGGATGCCATGCTCATCTCCTCTCCGGTACTGATTCTTACCGAGGGAGGACCGTTCCGTTCAACCCAGACACTGGTCTACCAGATGTATCTGGAAGGGTTCAAAAGCGGAAACTATGCCATGGGTTCGGCAATTGCCACGGTAGTGTTTCTGCTTACCTTCACCATCCTGCTCTCCTTGTTGCACTTGGAACGAAGGAGGGTGTACTACCAATGAAAAAACTCATCGCCCTCTCAGCTACGCTCCTCTCGCTGGTCATCTTCTTTCCGATTTTCTATTCGATCAGCGCATCATTCTTCACCTATACCGATTTCACCAGCATACCGGCACGCCTTTTCAGCAGCGCACCCACCTTTGAAAACTACCGAAGGGCTTTCACTGAGTCGAAGCTGGAGCGTTTTCTCTTCAACTCTCTTATCACCGCAAGTCTTGGCACTGTAGTGCGTATGACTATCAGTGTACTGGCTGCCTATACCTTCTCATTCTTTACCTTCAAGGGAAGGGATATCCTTTTTGTGTTGATTGTTGCAACGATGCTCCTGCCTTCCGATGCCTTGCTCATCGCCAACTACTCCACCATCCGCAGCCTGAGGCTGACAGATTCCTACCTCGGTATCATCGCCACCTCCTTGTTGGCACCCACCCACATCTTCATGCTTCGCCAATACTTCAAGACGGTGAGCCCAGAGTACCGTGAGGCTGCAATTTTGGAGGGATGCAGCGATACACGCTTTCTTACCACCCTCTTGATTCCCATCAGCAAGGCGGTAGTCATCACCTTGGCCATTCACTCCTTCTCCACCATTTTCAATGACTACCTCTGGCCGCTTCTGGTCACCAACCGTGAAGCGATGCGTACCGTACAGGTAGCACTCACCATGCTCGGTTTTTCCGAGAACCTTGACTATGGCCCGCAATTTGCGGCCATCACCCTCTTGATGACACCGATTCTCATCGCCTTTGTGGTGATGCACAAACCTATCCAAACCAGCGTGAGCACACGCTTTACCGGGAGATGAACATGAGACGTTTACTTATCATTGCACTGCTAGTTTTCAGTACGGTTCAGGGCATTTTTGCCCTTGGTGCTACCGAAGAGCCCCTTGACCAAGTCAAGACCATCACCTGGTGGCACTCAAACAGCGGGTTGGCCGGCAAGGCTTCCGATGCCTTGGTCGCCTCCTTCAATGCGACGGTCGGCAAGGAGAAAGGCATCCAGGTCCAAACTGTGTACCAAGGTAAGTCAAACGATGTACTGACCAAGACAAAGGCAATCCTTCAGTCAAACACTACCAGTGATCTGCCCGATCTGGTCCAGCTGGATGGCTCTGCAGTGTTGGATATCCGCGACCAAAAGAAGTTGATCGCCATGGAGGACCTTGCAAAAGCTGACGGGTACGACCTGGCAAATGTCATTGAAGCTGCACGTCTGTCGGTGACCTACAAGAACAAGATGATCGCGATGCCGTTCAACAGCTCCACCATCTTGCTCTACTACAACAAGACAGCGTTTGAGGAAGCGGGCATTACAGATGCTCCCAAGACCTTGAAGGAGCTGGGAACCACTGCAAAGGCCTTGCTCAAGACCGATGAGAAGGGCAAGGTAACCCGCTTTGGGTTTGCCAACGTCCCCACCACCTATGAACTGATCGTCTGGCTCGGGCAACAGAACGGGCTGAGCTACATCACCGATGAGGAGAATGGGCATACCGGGCCTCCCACCAAGGTACTCTTCGATGAGAATGGAACCATGGTCAATTTCCTCTCACGCTGGAAGGAGCTGTATGCAACCGGTGCTGTGGAAAACCTTACCAGCGATCTCAATGGGGCCTTTGCCAGCGGCAGGGTTGCCATGATTGTGGCATCCACCAGCAACCTGACCACCATCTTCTCCATGGTCGGCGATCGCTTTGAGGTTGGCGTTGCCAACTTCCCGATGGTCGATGAGAAAGCCACCGGCGGAGTGAATGTCGGAGGAGGCGCCATCTACGCTCTGGACAACGGAGCAGGCAACCAAGCTGCTGCCTGGGAGTTCGTCAAGTTCGCCACCAGCGCAGAGGAGCAACTGAAGTGGCATGTTGCCACCGGCTACTTCCCGGTGCATCAGGATACCTACTCGTTGCAAGCTTTTGAACAGCATCTTGTCGAGAACCCACACTATGGGGTCGCGATCAGGCAGCTGATGGCAAGCAATCCCAAACTTCAGGGTATCTGGGTTCCCAGTGCCTACCAAATCTACTACGCCTTCCAAAGCGGGATCCTGAAGATGCTCCAGGAGAACAGGAGTGCTGAAGAGACCAGCAAAGCCCTGGAGAGGGAAATCAATAGCTACTTCTCTGAGTTTCTGAGGATGCAAGGCCAGTGAGAATAGCTACCAGCACCAACCTCATCAGCTTCAACCGTGATGGTTCGAAAACCGAGATGGTCCACCTGTTGCCCCTCTATGCAAAAGAGGGGTTTCGGGTGCTCGACCTCAATCTCTGTGAGATGCTCAACCCGAATGCAAGCCTTGCCGGTGAGCAGTGGAAAGAGTACGCAGAGCGGTTGGGTCAGCTGAGGCACCAGCATACCTTGGTTTTCAACCAAGCCCATGCTCCTTATGCGAGAAGTGGGGAGATTCTGGAGGAGCTGCTTACGCGCGCGCTCCAGATTTGTCACCTCCTCGGCATCCCAATTCTGGTTGTGCATCCGATACCTGGTAGCATTGAGGAGAACCACCATGCGTTCCTCCCCTACCTCAAGGCAGCTGAGGAATTTCGTGTGGTACTGGCTTTTGAGAATCTGAATGAGGAAGGAGAGCTTACCGATATCGCCGATCTCATTGCTTTGGTGGAACGTTTTGCTTCTCCCTTTGCCGGTATCTGCTACGATACCGGCCATGCCCATATGTGCGGCCATGATCTGGTCAAGGATATCATCATGATGGGCAGGCATCTGGTTGCCACCCACATTGCAGACAATAAAGGCAGAGCTGATGAACACCTCTTGCCTTTCTATGGGACGATTGATTGGGAAGCTGTGCTCTCAGCCTTATCTGAGATGGGCTATCAGGGAGACCTTACCTATGAGTGTATGTTCTTCAACCAGCACCTGCCATTGCAACTGAAGGTGCAAGCGATCAGGCAGGCAAAGCTTATCGGAGATTTTCTGCTCTCTAGAGTTCCCTGAAGCGACAGCGGTCTTTGAACGTGCAACTCTTGCACATCAGACCGGGGCACTGTTGGAAATCGTCGTTGGTTTCCAGCTGCTG
This sequence comes from Spirochaetales bacterium, assembly GCA_012519125.1. Taxonomy (GTDB): domain Bacteria; phylum Spirochaetota; class Spirochaetia; order Sphaerochaetales; family Sphaerochaetaceae; genus Sphaerochaeta. The sequence continues at coordinate 1,291 of JAAYQY010000237.1, read as the reverse complement.
GATGTGCCAAGAGAGGTCGGTGACGCGTCGCTCGATTGCTGCCTGCCTTTCCAACGCTTCACTGAGCTTGCTGCGGTACTGTCTGAGCAGTTCGTTGCGCCGCTTCTCCCCCGTCGCATCCTCACTGCCCATCAGAATGATTGTCCTGATCTCGCTGAGGGTGAAATCGAGCTCTTTCAGTTCTGCAATTCGGTTGAGGTAGACCACATCGGCATCGGTGTAGTAGCGCTGGCCTCCATCAGAGCGATGATTGGTCTTGAGCAGGCCCAGTGACTCGTAGTACCTGATGGTACGAACGGTAACCTTGCATTTTCTCGCCAACTCCCCGATCCGATATGTTTGTTCCTGCATACTCGCATTTGTACCACACCATCAGACCAAAACTCAAGCAAACCAACCCCCTCCGCCTCTTAGCTGGTATGAAATACCTCATCAATACCCCAAATGAACAGAAAATCAAGGACATGGCAGTCTGTGACAGACCCCGTGAGCGCATGATCGCTGGTGGATCGCAGTCGCTCAGCGACCAGGAGCTGCTGGCCATCCTCATCGGTAGTGGAAACCGCGAACGATCGGTGACTCTCATCGCAAAAGACCTTTTGGAGCTGATGGACAAGAAGAGCACGGTCGCCTATGAGGATCTGATCTCCATCCAAGGGCTGGGAACAGCGAAGAGCACGCTCATCGCCTCAGCACTTGAGCTGGGAAGACGAAGGCTTCCTTCCAAACGACGACAGATTTCCACCCCGGCAGACATCTATCCCCTTATCAGGCACTATGCAACCCGCATGCAGGAGCACTTTCTCAGTGTCTGCCTCAATGGTGCCCACGAGGTGCTCTCGGTGAATGTCTGCTCGATCGGCTTGGTGAACAGAACCCTCGTCCACCCTCGCGAGGTCTTCACCGAAGCGGTGAAGGAACGGGCTACCGCCATCATTGTCGCCCACAATCATCCCAGCGGCAATCTGGATCCCAGCATCGAGGACAAGGATGTGACCAGAAGGCTCAGGCAAGCCGGAGACATTCTTGGCATTAAGATTCTGGACCATCTCATATTTGGTGAGGAAGGGTATCTATCCATGTTGGAGGGCAATCTGTTTTAAAGAAAGAGTACGTTGTTACCAGGTGCAACCTCCTTGGTCGCCATGAAACCAAATCTTCCCTACTGGTTTTGGTTGCACCTGGTTTTCTTTCAAGTCCTGCCAAGACCCAGAACAGTCTATAGAGAGTATTTGAACATAGGGAGAGAATCATGAAACAACAGTGCCTATCCAAGATACGAAACAGGTTT
>JAAYQY010000236.1 GCA_012519125.1 Spirochaetales bacterium | reverse complement strand
TCTTCAAGATCTTTCTTGCTGAAAAACTCCCGCTGTCCGTCGTAGGACCAGCCCACCAGGCTCACATAGTTCATCAAAGCTTCCGGCAGATACCCCTTGGAACGGAAATCCCGTACCGAGGTTGATCCGTGACGCTTGGAAAGTTTTTGCCCGTCCTTGCCCATGACCATGGGAAGGTGGCAGTACAAGGGGGGCTCCCAACCGAAGGCTTCATAGAGCAGGATATGCAAAGGTCCGGAGGGAATCCACTCCTGGGCCCGCATGATATGGGTGATGCCCATCATATGGTCATCAATCACATTTGCCAGATGGTAGGTAGGAAATCCATCGCTCTTCAGAAGAACAGGGTCAGGACTGACATCACGATTTCTTCGGGTGATGTCTCCCATCAGGACATCGGTGAATGTGGTCTTCCCCTCAGTGGGAACTTTCAATCTGATTACCGGCCGGATGCCTTGCTTTTCATACTCAGCACGCTCGCTCTCTCCAAGATTGCGGCAGTGCCGGTCATAGCCCTGCACCTCGCTCTTGCTCATCTGTTGCTCGAGGCGCACTTGCTCCAGTCGCTCGGAACTGCAGTAGCAGTAGTAGGCTTTTCCATCGCGCACCAACTGTTCGGCATACTGTTTGTAGAGGTCGAATCGCTCGCTTTGGATGTAGGGACCGTAAGGGCCGCCCACCAAGGGACCTTCATCCCAGCTGATGCCAAGCCAGCGCAAGGTGTCGTACAAATCCTGCAAGGACTCATCACTGTACCGCTCACGGTCGGTGTCCTCGACACGCAGAATAAACTTCCCCCCGTTTGCACGGGCAAAGAAATAGTTGAACAAGGCTGTCCGAACTCCTCCGATATGCTGTAGGCCTGTCGGAGAAGGGGCATAGCGTACTCGTACTTCCATCAGGATACACTCCTCTCAATGGTACTGTTGTACCGTAAAACAAAGATTATTACAACACGGAGAAGGCTCACAGCAACATCTCTGTATACACCTGTCCAAAGTGTGGCAGTATGGATTGCTCTTGGGTTGACCAGCTGACCCTATTTCGATACTGTACACTCAATTGAATCTTGGAGGAACATCCTGACACCTAATGCATTCCCGTTCATCTTTGCGGGGGAGAGCACCTTCCTTGCAAAACTATTCAGACTTCCTGTAGGCCTGTTCACAACCTTCTATACATCCCGTTTTCTCAACCCCATCGGAACCTTGCACCAGAGTTCGGTAGAGTACCTGTTTCTTCTCTTCTCCCTGCTCAGCCTGCTGATGGCCTGGACAACCCACCACTCGTGTGCAAAACGTCACCATGCAGAGCACATGCTCTTGGTGGAAGATATTCTGACACACAACGAGTTTCTCAAACTGAAGACGTTCCGTCATCACACCAATCATATTTATGATCATGCCTCTCGCGTGTCCTATCTCTCCTACCGCATCAGCAAGGCTCTCGGGCTGGACTATGTTGCGGCAGCAAGGGGAGGCTTACTGCACGACTTCTTCTTGTATGATTGGCGCGAACGCAAAGCCAGCGATGCCAAACGCTCCTCCCATGGAAAAGAGCATCCATTCGTCGCTTTGGAAAATGCCAAAACTTATTTTTCAGTAGATGAACGCGAGCAAGACATCATAACCAAGCATATGTTTCCGAAGACGCTTGCCCTGCCCCGCTACCCTGAAAGCGTCGTGGTAAGCATCAGTGACAAGCTAAGCGCCATCTACGAGTATCTGGCCAGGCCCTAACGCTCTCCCTCCAACCAGGAGACGAGTGCTGCCATTGCCCGATTTTGGGCATCCAGATTCTTGTCGTAGGGCATCAGATGCCCGATATCCTCAATATGCAGATGTTTATTCACACCCTTTTCCCGCTCGGTGGCCAGCTTGGACGCTTCCACAGGAATCGTTTGGTCAAGGCCACCACTGATGGACAGGGTGTCGGCTGCGAGATGATCCAGTGATGCTACAGCCTGTCTTCTGACCCGCTCAAGTTCCCACAAACCTTTTGGAAACTGATAAGACCAGTACTCCGAGCCCAGATACTCATCGTCTCCTTCATCGCCCTCATAATAGAAGCGGTAGTCAGGATCCGGCTGCCAACTCTTCCTGGTGCGCTTGACGAAGAACCTCAGGAACCGCAGTGTCTTCACCGGCAAATTGGGAATGACGAGTGCGGGAGCCAGCAGGACCAGTTGGTCGCTGGCAAATGCATCAGCGATGATGGTGGCTATCGCACCACCCATCGAGTGACCGACCACCGACACGTTTTCATAGCGCTGGGCAATATAGGCGTAGGCATCATAGGCTGTACCGATCCAATCCTCCGCCTTGCTTGCAAGGAAATCAGATGAGCTGGTTCCGTGGCCTGGGTAACGGGGACAATAGACATCATAGCCCTTCTCATAGAGGTCGATACCCGGTCTTATCAGCTCACCGGGATATCCGGTATAGCCGTGGCACAAGAGCACGGCCTTGTGGACCGGATCAGGATGAATCATGGCCCAAGGACGAGCACAGGCACGAACCGCTTTTTTATCCTGATAGTGATGCGCGGTCCAGGCTGGGACGGTATAGGTTATGTGCATGGTCTTCCTCCTACCAACTCTGCTTGAGCAGATTCAAAAGGTCTATGCGGCTGCGCACCTTCGTTTTGCTATAGATGTTGGCCACATGGTTGTTCACCGTATTTGCACTGATTCCCAATTCTGTTGCCATCTCTTTGTTCGTAAGTCCTTTGCCGATCAGGCAGATCACGGCAAACTCACGATCTGTAATATGGTACTCCTCCAAATCCTCCAGTACAAGCTGTTTCGGCTTCACCTCCCCTTCCCTGCCAAGACGGACGAATTCCATGAACAGGAAGGTCATGATGGTGATGGAAAGAGAGAGGAAGTAGATTCCGAAGAGCAATCCCTTGATTGAAGGGAAAAGCAGTGCAAGCAGAATGGCGGGAACCATCGCAGCACTGACGATGATGATGGTAATGGCTGATGCACGTGCTGTCTTGTTTGCTATGGAGTTGAGATTGCGCAGCATGACGATAAGGCAAAACCCCACCACAAAGACAAATATCAGCAACATCGCTTGGTCGAAGACAAGGATATTGGTAATCTCTCGGGCTACGCCCAGACCAAGGTATACAGCCGACAGAATAAAGAAAAATGCCTTATAGGGTTGCCTCCACGGCTGAGCGATCACCCATGTGGTGAAGAACGGAATGAATACAATCAGAAACGTAAGGTTTCCTATCACCACTGCCGCGATGCAATAGGTAATGATCTGATAGGCGAGACCCGAAAGAAACACCTTGCTCAACGTCTGCAGGGCAAGAAGCATCATGCACCCCAAGAGGGATGCATGACAAACAATGAAATAGCTTGCCCATCGCTGCTTGTTGGCGAGGCGATAGACGATGGCGAGAGCCAACGTCATACAGCCAAGCGCAAATGCAAGCATATGGACAAGCAGATGGACTCCATTCACCTCGTTACCCGTTCTTCCTGTTCAGCCCCAACTGCTTCTGGTTGTGGGTCAAATCGGCAAGACCGCAGATATCGGTGATGTCGTTGAGCATCGCAACCATATTGGTGGGGGCCAAGCCGAGCTTGGGTGCCACAATACTGTTGTAGGATGCAGCATTGACCGCAGCCTTTGACTTAGCGCTGTAAAGTCGCAGATGCAGGGAACTTCCCTCACCCAACAAGTAGGATGCATCGGAGGAGAAAGAGGGGAACTGCTTGGCCAGAGCTGTATTGATCATCCCCTGATCCTCGACAAACCCTTTTGGGGCCTGCAGGTGCAAAAGATACCACAGCGGCATGGATGGGTTGTTCCATGCGAGTTTCACCTTTTTCTGTTCTGCATACCCTTGGAGAGCTTTCACCTGTTGAGCAGTTGCCTGGACATCAGAGAGTCCGAATACCACCCAGGCACTGCTGTACCCGCCACTTGAACGCATCCGGCTGGCAAGCAGAATCAGATGTTCCAAATCCTTGTAAGCATTCTCCCAGACCACCGTCATATTCGAATACCGGCAGTCCTTGCGCATCTGGGAGAAGTAGAGAGCCTCAGCCTCTGTTGCCGTCACCAGCAGAATGGTCTGGCGAGGTTGCTGTGAAATACGTTTGCGTGCCATCAGTTCTCCTCCTTATCCCGATCAGAGCCGACGAAACCGAACTCCGAAAGAATCGGCAGAGCCCCAAAGGCTCCATTCATATACTGACTCTGGGTCTTGTCTTTGCTTCTCGAATACTTGAAGTTTGCCAGGCTGAAGTAGACCGTGGCGCTTTCACTGTTCTTCTCTGCAAAGTAGACACCGTCCCTTCGCAAGAGACCAGGCCTGAGCAGTGAAGGATTGCAGTCGACAACCAGCATCTGGGAACCATACCCAATATTGCTCTGCTCAAAGATCTCAACGATATGACACAGTACATTGGGGTGCAGCAGCATGCCAAAATCATCAATGACCAGCGTTTTGTGCTTGCAGAAGCTCTCAAAGAAAGCAACACCCATCAGACAGAGGCGCCTGAGACTCAAGCTTTCCAAAGAGAAGAACGAAGCGTAGTGCTGGGTGACGTTGGTATGCACGAAAATGAGGCGGTCATCCTTGACGCGGATATCACGAATGTCGGTGATGTCCACACTCCACAGGAAGTTGATCAGCTGCTGGACCCAGTCAGGGTGCTCGGTCAACTGGTTGATCAGGTACTTCTCACTGATGTTGGAAACACCCATGGGCAACAGGTGAAGCGACTCATCAAACCAAGTGTAGAGCTTGAGGGTGGTCTCCCCACCCTTCTGGGCAGCAGCACCGAGGAAGGTGTGTTTCTCGTCGAGCTTTCCGACCAATCGCTTCTTCTCCCCACGATACATCTTACCCCAGCGGTACTTGTAGGTGAGTGTCTGCTCATCGAGCAGAAGGCTGTTCTCTTCAAGCAGACGTTCAAACATCAGCTTCTTGGACCTTCCGATGATATGGAACAGCGACTCTTCCACCACCTTCTCCCTATCCGCTACCAATGTATACTGGGCGATTGTAGGTTCTCCGGTCTCTTCGTCACGTTCGACCAGGACCCGGATGATGATGGTTGCAGGTTGGCCTTTCTCCTCAGAGTAGGCAAACGATGTGCCACTGAGAATCTGCAAAGGATTCTCCGTCTCTCCAGCAGAACAGACGATGCCTTTCAGAGCCTCCAAAGCACGAACAAACGAACTTTTTCCTGCTCCGTTGGGGCCGACAATGGCGGCAGTCTTGATGATCTTCAACTTTGCGTTGACTTCAACCACCTTCGATTCAGGGAATCTGTTGTCCCTGACTGCCTCAAATGAAATCGTCTGCGCCGACTTCACGGACTTAAAGTTCGCAATGGTCATATCCAGCAGCATGCGCTACCTCCTTAACACCCACTCGGGTGGAATTACCAAAGATTTTCCATTCTCTGTGCCACCTGCGGCCAATCGGACAGGGTTTGCACCAGTCGCACAGGAAGGGTCTCATCACCATGATTGTCAGTTGCTATGATGTCTATCAGGTCGTGTTTCAAATAGGGAAGAGCATCTCCATTCTCTACCGCCTCAACATTGCTCTGGAGCAAGCATCCCATTTGTTTCAGCTGCACAAGGAGCGGACTCTTCGGATCAAGCCAACGATAGCGCTCGACATGAGCAAGAATGGGGGTCAGTGACTGCTTCTGCAGTCCTGAAAGCCGTTCGAACAGTCGGGGTGGGGGAAGCGAAAGCCCAAACTCCACCAAGGCATATCGAGCGGCAATCGGAAGGCTTTTAAGTTCATCCTGCTCTCCGACATACAGTTCACTCCCAAGATAGGTAACCAAACCCAGGGATGAAGCCAACTCTTTGGCCCATTGGTAGGTAGATCTCAGCTTTGCAACATTGGTGGTTACATAAGGGTTGTATATATGGGGGGTGAAAGCTATTGTGGTGATCCCACTCTCAGCATACAGGTTGAGCATTCGAGAAAATTGCTCAGCAGAAACGTACCCGTCATCAATTTCCGGAAGGAGATGACAGTGAAGGTCACAAACACCCATAATGATACTCCTTTCGTCCGATTATATCCTCATTCATAAAAATGTGAAAGGATAAAAGGAGCTCATCTAAGAATTAGGCCATCAAAATTCGATTATTGCCTGTGCTTTGCGCCCTTCACCCGCCAAATGGTGCTTGATGCAGCCCAGTTCGCTGACCATGTCCGCAATGGCTACAAGCTCTTTGGGGGCATTGCGACCGGTAATGACCAGATGAGGAAAGCCATCTTTCGGTTTGTGATCTGAAAGCCAAGTGCAAACCTCGGCGGTGTCGAGGTATCCAAGTGAAAGGGTGTAGGTAAACTCATCAAGCACGATCAAGTCGTAGGAAGCGCTGCTTATCCACCTCTTCACCTGCTCCCAGCCCCGCTTTGCAAGATCGGCATTAAGCTTGTCATTCTCCCCTTCCCACGTGAACCCGGCACCAAACTGTTTCCAGCTCACCCCAAGCTTTGTCAGGCTGCGGTACTCTCCCGAATCCAGCTTCTCTGGATCTTGCTTGATGAACTGGGCAACAAGGCATCGTGCCCCATGTCCAAGCGCTCTGACAACCTGGCCCATGGCGGCACAGCTTTTTCCCTTTCCATCGCCGGTGTACACCAAGATCAAGGAAGAATCATGAGTTGCTTGCATTCCGTTTACTCCATCACCATGTACTGGGTCATGGTCACCCCTTGTCCGTCACGAGTCACTTCCCCTGAAATCTGGCGCTCTGCCTTCTTCTGCCCGCTCTGTGCTTCCTGCATGCGCAACAGAGCGTCGTGTGCCTGTTGTGAAGCGGTGCTGTGGTAGACAATACTCATCAGATCAACCGCCTCATCAATGGTTCCAAGGGCCTCCAACAACAAAGCTGCATTGTAGCCACTCGGAAGGTGACGCTCTTGCTCCCACAACTCGTGAAAGAGGATCTGAGCCGGGGCATAGGAGCCTTGACGGGCCAACTTATAGGCAGCTTCCGCCTCCTTGAGCTTGGGCTTGTTGGCCAGAAGCGGCAACCTGGAAAGTTGATAGGAAGGTGCAAGCTGGGTGGCTATGGTAGAAGAGAACTCATCAAGAATCTGTTCAAACAGCGGGGCAAAGGAGGGGGCGTGACCACTTGCATAGCGCCTCTCATCACGGTATGCCCCTGGAGCTGCGGTATCAAAGAGGTAGATTCGTGTGCCAATCTTGGTTTCACGCTCCTGCTTGCCGGTAAAACTTCTGCTGACAAGCACATGATTCTGAGCAAGGTCGATCACTGAATACGTCAAGGAAAGGGTTGCCTGCTGTACAAGGAAGTACTCTCGTGAGGTCACCTTCTCGTAGTTTTTGGCCCCCTCGGTGACGTAGGTGCGGATATCACGTCCCACGATACTCTCATCCATATCAACATAGGTTATGTCACTTACCAAGAGTGCTTGCACTCCTTTGGATTGCAGCATGCTTCGCATGTCCTCACCAATGGAGCCGAGGGTGACATACGCATCCGTGATGGCGGGAGGGAGGATGGAAAAATATTCGGTCTCTCCCACACTCTGCAGCATCGTTTTGGTTGCAAGATCTGCAATCTGAGCACCCAAGGAAGCCTCGTATCCGCTGCTCAGGGTGAAGTCAGTCTCCTGCAGCCCGCTTATCCACGGACTGAGAGGACGGGAGGTGGGAAACTTGTAAGCGGAGGTGGATGCAACCGCTAGTGAGCGAAAACCACTGAGGTCCACATCCCCCGGCACCAGATGCCGCACTGTGACATTGGTTGCACAGGATGTGAGCACCATCATCATTACCAGCAATGAAAGAAGTATGGATAGACGTTTCATACCGTTCCCCTTTTGGCCAGCTCATAGGAAGCGGCCGTCTCCAATGCCCTTACCATGCCGGTTTCATCGGCGATTCCTTTTCCAGCAATATCAAACGCAGTTCCATGATCAACACTGGTCCTGAGGAATGGAAGATTCCAAGTAATGGAGATGGTTTGATGGAAATCGTAGGTCTTTGCGGCAATGTGTCCCTGGTCGTGGTACAAAGAGATGACCGCACGATACTTGCCCATCCGGGTCTGGTAGAAAACCGAATCCGCCCCGATGGGCCCAACCACATCAATGCCGCGGGCGCGAGCTTCTGCAACGGCTGGCTCTACGCTGGCAAGCTCCTCGTCCCCAAACAAACCGTGCTCACCACAGTGGGGGTTCAACCCGGCTACAGCCAAACTGAGGCTTTGGTCGAAGGCTGCATGGTTTTTGGTGATTGCATCACACGTCTCAATCGTTTTCAGCAAACTCTCCTTCGTCACTGCATCACAAGCCTGGCGTAAGGAGAGATGCCGGCTGTGGAAGAAAATCTTCAGGCCCAAGGTATCAAACATCGTAACCGCAGAAACAGCCCCGCTCAGAGCAGAGAGAATCTCGGTATATCCGATGTGCTCAATCTTGGCAGCTTTGAGTGCTTCTTTGTGCAAGGGGGGGGTGACGATTGCATCGGCATACCCCATCTTGACCAGGCGGACTGCAGTCTCAGCGGAATGATAGGCAGCTCTCCCGCACATAGCGCTTATGGTCCCATAGGAAAAGTGGTTCATATCGACCACATTCTGGGTATACAGGATGCGTCTGCTTCCCGATTCGATTGCACGAGCAAGACCTGTGTCATCACTGACCACCGAATCAAAATCAGCAACCAGACCAAGATCTGATGCCGTCTTGGAGAACACCGGCTTATCCCCAACAACAACCACACCTACTCGCTCATCGAGGGCGATACGATGCAACGCCTTGAGCACGATTTCGGGACCAATTCCTGCAGGATCCCCAAAGGGGACGGCCAAATAGAGAGCAGCTTTCTTCATATGCGCATCATACCAACACCACCTATACCTGTCCAGTGAACCTGCCTGAAGCAACGCATTGACAACCGCACTACCTTCTCTTACTGTTGTAGGTAGTGGGACACTTATTTTTGGAGGCAAGGAGTACCGGCATGGCGAAATACCGTGATGAGGAAGATGAGCTCGATGATGAGGAAGATCGTTATTTCAGCAGACTTGAAGATGAGGAAGATGCCTATCTTGCTGATTTGTACGATGCACCGGAAGTAATTGACTTCGGTGACGATGATGATGAGATCCTTGAGGACGAGGAAGACGAAGATGAACTGCTTGATGATGGGTTCATGGTCGAAGGTGATGAGTCCTTTGAGGATGTATTTTACGACGAGGATGATGAATTTGACGATTTGGACGATGAAGACACCCTCTGATCCTTGATTTCTTAAGCGTGTACAGCCTCTTGGAGTATCAATCTGAGAGGCTTTTTTCTGTTTTTGGACACTCGGTAAAAAAAATGATGTTTCTATGCAAAGATACTTGCGCAACCCATGTGTTTCTGCTTATAGTAACATCATCACAGAGGAGAGAGACCATGAAGAAAAGCGCTATCGTACTTGCCTTACTGCTTGCACTCACCAGCCAGCTTGCTGCACAACCAAATACGGAAACCAAGAACAAGCCGTATGCAATCGGCATATCCAAAATGATGAGCCACCCCGCCCTTGACGCCATTGAGCAAGGAATCATCGACCATCTGGGAACCACTGAGTATGAAATCTCCTTTGATTTACAGAATTGTAATGCAGAAATTTCCACTGCCATCGCAATTGCCCAGAAGTTCAAGAGCGACAAGAAAGATCTGGTCATCGGCATTGCCACCCCTCCAGCCCAGGCACTTGCCCAAGTCATAACGGACAAACCGGTGGTCTTCGGCGCCATTACCGACCCCTTGGCCGCAGGACTGGTGACAAACTATGAGAAGACGGAGGAGACGAACATTGCTGGAATTTCGGACCTCAACCCCCTGCGTCTCCAGCTGGAAACCTACTTCAGAATCGTGCAACCAAAACGATTGGGCATGATCTACACCAGCAGTGAGGCAAATGGGGTTGCCCAGATGGAACTAGCCAAAGAGATTTGCCAGGACAACGGAATCACTTTTGTTGCCGCAGCAGTGAGCAATTCGGCAGAGGTGAAGATGGCCGCCCAGTCAATCATCGATCGCATTGATGCCATGTACGTTGCCATCGACAATACCGTAGTCAGTGCCATCCCCTCAGTGAGTGAGGTGTGTGCAAAAGCGGGCATCCCACTCTTCAACACTGATACAACCAGCAGCGAGAATATTGATTTTCTGATGAGCTGGGGCTTTGATTACTACACCGTCGGAGTTGAGACCGGCAAGGTTGTCGAACGCATCCTCAACGGGGAGAAACCCAAGGACATCGGAGCCGTCTTCTTTGAAGATCCTTCCCAGTTCGAACTCTGGTTCAACATGGATGTAGCCAGGAAATTGGGCATCACCATACCCAGTGATCTGCTTGCTTCAGCAAAAGTGATCATCCAGAATGGGCAGAAAGTTCCCTTCTCCTCAGATTTGTGTACCACCGTGAATCCGTAGGCTGGATTGAAAAGCCTGGACAATACTCCTTGTTTTGAGCCTGCCTCCTGAACCGGGGCAGGCTCTTTTTCGTACACATACTAGCCTCTATGCATAATCTATGAATTAATATTCATCTTATTGCATAAACAGATTTACAAAAGAATGAAAGCGGGCTATAGTTTTGCAAACGAAAGGGATTACCCGTTTTTGGAGGAACTCTGATGAAAACTACACGTCGCTCTGCCCTGCTTATTCTCTTGATTGCCTTGCTCATCGCTCTTCCCGCCTTTGGCGCCGGACAAGCTGAGAGCAAAGTCGGCACCTATAAAATAGGTGTATCCAAACTTTTGGCCCACCCTGCACTCGATGCAGCGGAGAAGGGTATGATGGACCATCTGGCCACCACCGGCCTCTCTGTCTCCTATGATCTGCAAAATGCCAACGGCGATATCTCCACCGCTTCATCCATCGCCCAAAAGTTCAAGAGCGACAAGGTCAGCGTAGCAGTCGGCATCGCCACCCCGTCCGCCCAGGCTCTTGCCCAGGTCTTCCCCGTCTCCTCTTCCACATCGGTTGTTTTCAGTGCTGTCACAGACCCAGCTGAAGCGGGCTTGGTTGCAGCAAACATCGCCGGCGTCTCCGACATGAACCCCGTTGAAGAGCAGATCAAGCTGCTGATCGACATCACCGGAGCCAAGAGAATCGGCAACATTTATGCATCCGGCGAGGCAAATGCTGTAGTGCTGATGGAATTGGCCAAAGCTGCTTGCGCAAAGTACGGTGTTGAGTTCGTCCCCTCTGCCATCAGCAACTCCAGTGAGGTCAAGATGGCTGCCCAATCGATCATCGACCGTGTCGATGCCATTTACATCGCAACTGACAATGCCGTCATCAGTGCTCTTGCATCGGTAGATGACGTAACCACCAAGGCCGGCAAGGTGCTCTTCAGTGCAGACCCCAGCGGGGTTGAAGGCCTGAACGCCATGATCGCCTGGGGCTTTGACTACTACAGCATCGGTGTCGAGACTGGAAAAGTTGTCGAGAAGATCCTCAAGGGCGAGAAAGCCGGATCGATCGGAACTGTTCACATCACCGATCCCACCAAGTTTGAGTTGTTGTTCAATCTTGATACAGCCGCCAAGCTTGGCTATACTATTCCGCAGTCACTGCAGGATGCGGCAGTCGTGCTGATCAAGGACGGTAAGAAGATCACCAAATAAGGTATATCTTGAATGATTCCGCCGGACTTGCATAAGGCCGGCGGTTTTTCTTGTGTAAGGGGTTTTACATGATTGAAGGAATTTTTGTTGATGGCCTGGTCTTTTCGCTCATGGTCATAGGGATCCTGATCTCCTACCGTATCCTGGACTTTGCCGACCTCACCTGTGATGGTTCGGTCGCCACCGGGGCCGCGGTAGCCACCATGGCCATTGTTGCGGGCTTTCCCATTTTCGTTGCCCTCTTGCTTGCCTTCTTTTCCGGAGTTCTTGCAGGCATGATTACCGCAGCCATCCACAACAAGCTCAAGATTCCCGGGCTTCTGGCAGGCATCCTGACCATGACGATGCTCTACTCAATCAATCTGCGCATTCTGGGCAACAAGGCGAACGTGCCCCTGCTCCGAGTGGAAACCCTCTACTCAAAACTCCCCCAAGCGCTCTCCTTCCTTCCCAGCGAATGGGCCTCTTTGGTAGGAACTCTTCTGGTGGTGCTCTTTGTGAAAGTGCTCATTGACATCTTCTTCCGCACCGACTTGGGAGTCAGCATGGGAGCAATGGGAGGCAATGAGCAGATGGTCATCAGCCAAGGAATCAATCCAGATATCCTCAAACTGATGGGAATCGGCCTCTCAAACGGCCTCATCGCCCTCAGTGGAGGACTTCTTGCCCAGTACCAGGGTTTTGCCGATGCAAACCTCGGACAGGGTATGGTGGTACAGGGACTTGCTGCAATCATGATCGGTGAGTTTCTCTTCTCATCAAACCGCATCAGCCTGCTTACCCTCCGGGCAATCCTGGGTGCCATCATCTACAAGGCCTTGATGTTCTTCGGAAGAAAGTATGGCTATCTGGTGAACATCACCCCCAACGATTTCAAGTTGCTGACCGGCATCCTGGTCATCGCAAGCCTGTTCATTGCGCAGACACGCAGCGCAGCTTCCTCTGCTGGAGCAAAGAAGAAAGCCATTGCCCGCTCACAGGCAATGCACACAGGCAAGGAGGAAGAACATGCTTGATCTGAAGAACATCACCAAAGTTTTCTACCCGGGAACCGTCAATGAGAAAATGGCCTTGGACAATGTCAATCTTCATGTCAACAAGGGCGATGTCATCTGTGTCGTCGGATCCAATGGTTCGGGAAAATCCACCCTGTTCAACCTGATCAGCGGCACCTATCCTGTCACCAACGGCAAGATAGTATTTGATGGGAATGACGTCACGGCCAGCCCTGAGTACAAGCGGGCCATGACCATAGGCCGTATTTTCCAAGATCCCACCAAGGGTACTGCAGCCAACATGTCCATCGAGGACAATATGATCACCGCCGAGACCAAGGGAATGAAGGGCCTCAGGATAAGCCTGAACAACGAGAAGCGCGAGCTTTTCAAAGGCATGCTGGAAAGCATTGGGTTGCAGGACAGACTCAAGGACAACGTAGGACTGCTCAGCGGAGGCCAACGCCAAGCTCTGACACTGCTGATGACGGTCATGTCCCGGCCGAAGATGCTCTTGCTCGATGAACACACAGCTGCCCTCGATCCCCGTAACGCCCAGATTGTGATGGACCTTACCGAGCGCTTCATCAAAGAGTATGCTCTCACCGCGCTCATGGTAACCCACAACATGCAGTTCGCCATCAACTTCGGCAATCGCCTGATCATGATGGATGAGGGAACCATCATCCTCGATGTTGCAGGAGAGGAGAAATCCAACCTCACCGTTGAGGAGCTGGTGCGCTTGTTCAAGAATCTGAGAAACAAGACCTTTGACAACGATGAGGGCCTGCTCACCAAGACATAAGCGCAAATAGGGACTTGTAACCCACCCCGTTT
>JAAYQY010000235.1 GCA_012519125.1 Spirochaetales bacterium | reverse complement strand
TTCCGGCACTGCCTCATCCTCAGCAATCGGCTCAATCGGTGGTTCTGCAACCAGATAGAACGTAATCCTGCAAGCCTGTTTTCGGGAGAGGGCGGAACCTTTGCTGAAATCCTTGCGCGTATGAACGCGCACTGTATTGCCGTACTCACGTCGGGCCTGTTTCAGTGCGCTCTCATAATCGGTGGATTCAAGCGTAAGGAATTCCAAACTCCCTCCTACAGGATGAACTTCGAGAGATCCTGGTCCTGGATGACATCACCAAGCCGTTCATCCACGTAGGCACTGGTGATGGTGATGCTCTGGCCGCTGAGCTCGTCAGCACTGAAGGAGAGCTCTTCAAGCAGCTTCTCCATGATGGTGAACAACCGTCTTGCTCCGATGTTGTCGTTGGAGGAGTTCACCTCGTAGGCAATCTCACTGATGCGATGGATTGCTGCATCCTCAAACTGGATCTCCACCCCTTCAGTCTTCAGAAGTTCACGATACTGCATCGTGATGGCATTTGCCGGTTCTGTAAGAATCCGATAGAAATCGTTGCTGGTCAAGTCATCGAGTTCTACACGCAGGGGAAAGCGTCCCTGCAGTTCAGGAATGAGATCACTGGGCTTGGAGACATGAAAGGCCCCACTGGCGATGAACAGGATGTGGGTGGTATCGATGACCCCCCACTTGGTTGACACGCTGGTTCCTTCGATAATGGGAAGGATGTCCCGCTGCACCCCTTCTCGGGAGACGTCGATGCCTGAACCGCCGCCCCCGCTCTTGGCAACCTTGTCGATCTCATCGATGAAGACGATGCCCATCTGCTCGACCCGTTCCTTGGCCTCGTCGATGGCGCGGTCGTTGTCAACCGCCTTCTCCGTCTCTTCCTCGGTGAAAATCTCTCGTGCCCGCTTCACGGTGAGCTTGCGGTTGTGTGCCTTGCCGTTGCCAAAGATCGATCCCAAGCTCTGCATCGCATCCTGCAGTTCTTCCATATTCGGTTGTCCGAGCACCTCGATGCCCACACGCTTCCTGCTCTGGACGTTGATTTCCACCTCACGGTCGTCAAACTTGCCATCACGCAGCATGCGACGGAACCGTTCCCGCGTCGATTTCTGGCTGTCGGTATAGGAGGTGCCCACCTCGATGACATCCACCGCGGGGTCTGTTTGTATCTGGGGGAGGAGGATGTCCAAAAGCCGCTCCTCCACCCGCATCTGAACCTTCTCTTGCTCCCGCTGGGCGAGTTCGGCTTTCACCTGCTGTACAGCGATGCTCATCAGGTCGCGGATGATCGACTCGACATCCCTACCCACGTATCCCACTTCGGTGTATTTGGTCGCTTCGACCTTGATGAAGGGCGCATTGGAAAGCTTTGCGATTCTTCTGGCTATCTCCGTTTTTCCCACCCCGGTAGGTCCGATCATGATGATGTTCTTCGGACTTACCTCGTCACGGATGTCGAGCGGAAGGCGCTTACGCCTTGTACGGTTGCGTATGGCCACCGCTATCGTACGTTTTGCCTGATTCTGGCCGATGATATACTTATCAAGTTCGCTGACGATTTGGGAAGGCTTGAGCTCATCAAGCTTCCTGCTTGCTGTATGTTCCATTGCTTATAATACCTCTACGTGAATCGAATCATCGGTGTAGATGCACAGCGTTGCTGCAATCTCCACACTCTTTCTTGCTATCTCGCTGGCAGAGAGTGTTGGACTGGCATCAAGATAGGCCAAAGCAGCACTGAGGGCATAATTGCCGCCACTGCCGATGCCGATGGCATCGCGCTCGGGATCGACCACGTCCCCTGCCCCGTTTATCAGGAAGATGCGCTTGCCGTCGCTGACCAGCATCATGGCCTCAAGCTGACGAAGTTGCTTGTCGACCCTCCACTGCTTGGCAAGCTCGACTGCAGAACGGGTGAGATCCCCGTTGAACTGCTTGAGCTTCGCCTCGAACAGCTCGAACAAGGTGAAGGCATCTGCGGTGGTGCCTGCAAACCCGGTGATCACCTTGCCATCATACAGGGTTCGTACCTTGTGTGCATTCGATTTGAGAATGGTGTCACCGGCAGTCACCTGCCCGTCCCCTGCTATTGCCACATGCCCGTCCTTGCGGACAGCTACGATGGTTGTTCCTTTGAAACTACTCATGCTGCTTCCTTCCATGGGGGTGGCACGACTCATAGACGCGAGCCAGCCGTTCTTTTGATACATGGGTGTAGATTTGCGTGGTGGAGATGCTTTGGTGTCCGAGCAGTTCCTGTACCAAGCGGATATCGGCCCCATTGTCCAGAAGATGGGTGGCGTAGGTGTGTCTCAGCACATGGGGTGTGAAGTTCTTCTGCCATCCCAGCCTTCTTCCGTATGTGGCAAACATACTACCAATGGTGCTCATCGGCAACTGTTTTCCTTTGTTTGAGACGATGAGATAGGGAGTATCAAAGCGTTCATGCTTCATACTCAGATAGGAGGAGAGCAAGGATTGCGTACGCTTGGTAAAAAAGACATACCGCATCCTTTTCCCTTTTCCCAGCACCCTTATCCGCAGCATCTCCTTCTCGATATCCTCTTCTCTGATGGAGCGCAGCTCACTGATTCGGCAACCCGTATCGTAGAGCAGGCTGAACACAAGCTGGTCGCGCGCAGAGGGGAAATCGTGCCAAGGGAGGCTGAGCAGGCTTGTCACCTCACTGGCAGTCAGAACGGTTGGCAAGTGACTTTCATGGCGATGGACACTGATGAGAGCAAACGGATTGGCAGAACACACTTGCTTGCGTACCAAGGAGGCATAAAAGGTACGGCAACAGCTGATCTTCCGGTTTACCGTCGCTTCCTGATATCGTTTTTCCTTGTTCATGTGTCGGATGAACATCAGGGCATCTTCACGCTGAACCTCAGCGAAGGTGATGCCCAGGCCGTGCACATAGGATGCAAACTGTGCCAAATCACGCCCATAGCTGGTGAGGGTGTGTTCGCTTCTGCCCCTCACCGTTCGTTCCGTCTC
>JAAYQY010000234.1 GCA_012519125.1 Spirochaetales bacterium | reverse complement strand
TGAGGCTGCTGAAGAGGGTTCCCGCCATATAGGCTGAGGAGATGCCCACCCGGCTCAGGCCGAGGGCCTCCATGAGATGATCGGTGAATACCGATACTCCCATCGTCTGGCCCGGGATGGACGCAAGCACCCCGATCGAGCCGGCAAGGAGAATGATCCATCCGTAGTAGAAGGGAAGGGAGGGAATTCGTGAAATGAGAGGGATACTGGATACAGTGCCCTTATCTTGATGCATCGGTTACTCCTGGGATGATATGAAGATGCAGTATGGCTAAAATTACGATGTGCGGCAACCAGCAGAACAAAGCTCGGGAGCAGAGGTACTCACCCCTGCTCCCGAGAGAGCTCCCTGATAGTGTGGTTACACGAGGTTCAGAGACTTGAGAAAGTCAGTGGCAACCTGTTCCACTGCCTTACCTTCCACGTCCACCAGGTAATTAAGCTCGGTCATGGTAGCGTCATCCAGCTTGCCTTCAAGCATGTTCAGCACATCCTTGAGTTCGGGATGCTTGTCCAACACCTCCTTGCGCACGATAGGTGCTGCATGGTAGGGAGGGAAGAATCCAAGGTCATCCTCCAAGATTTTGAGGTTGTACTGTCTGATCGGGCCGTCGGTGGCAAAGGCGTTGGTTACGTCCATGTCACCACGTCCGATAGCCTGGTACTTCAAAGAGGCGTTGATCTTCATCGGATCGCCCTTGAAGGAGATACCGTACAGATCCACCAGCCCGTCGAAACCGTCCTGGCGGTCGAAGAACTCATGTTCAGCACCAAAGACCAAGTCACTTGCATAGGGAACAAGGTCACTATAGGTCTCTACGCCGAATGTCTCATAGACTTCAGGTGTTACGGCAAGGGTATAGGTGTTGTTGAACCCGAAAGGTCCAAGCCAAACGATATCAAACTGTTTGATAAACTCATCCTTGACAACCCGATAGGACTCTTCAGGATCGTTGATCACATCCATTTTCAGGTGGGCCGAGAGGCCGGTACCGGTGTACTCGGGATAGATGTCGATCTGGTTGTTCTTGATCGCATTGAAGTTGACAAAGGTACCACCGAGGTTCAGCTTGCGATTAACCTTCAGATCAGTATGGGCTTCCACCAGTTGGGCGAGCATTTCTCCGATGACGATGTTCTCTCCGAAGTCTTTGCTTCCGATGGTAATGGTGTCATTTTTGGCGCAGCCGGTGAAGGCAAGGGCGAGTGTTGCCAGCAGCAGTGCTGCGATAGTAGTGATTTTTTTCTTGTGCATAGTAATTGGTCTCCTTAGCGTGTGTGTTTGAGTAGTCGTTTTTCTGCTTTGCCCATCAAATAGTCAAAGAGAAGGGCTATGAGCACTACCGGAATGGCTCCCAGCAGGATGCGGTCCATATTCCGTTGCTGGATTCCGCGATAGATGATGTATCCCAAGCCTCCCGATCCGATGAGTACGCCCATGACGGCGATGGAGAGGGAGTTGACCAAGGCTACCTTGAAGCCTGAGAAGATCATGGGGATGGAGAGAGGAATCTCCACCTTGAGCAGCCGTTGGGCTCTGCTCATGCCCATGCCCCGTGCTGCATCGATGATATGGGGAGGCAGCTGTGTCAGGCTGGTATAGGTGTTGCGGATGATGGGAAGCAGTGCATAGAGCACCAGTGCGACACCCATGGTCAGGTCTCCAAGCCCGAAGATGATCATCAACAGGGCAAGAAGGGCCAGTGAGGGGATGGTTTGGATAAGTTCAGCGATGCTGATGATCACCGAACCAAGCTTTCTTCTCCAGTAGGCAAGAACTCCAAGAGCGATGCCCAGGATGGCCGCAAAGAACATGGAAACGGCCACAATGGTAAGGTGTTCAGCGATTGCATTCATAAGTTCGTTCATGCATTCCTCCTAAGCCCCTTCGGGGTGATGAGTTTTTGCACCAGGCCGATGAGGGCGCTGAACGCAAAGGCTAGTATGGCTGAGGGGATAGCCCCTGCCAGAATATAGTCAGTGTTGTAGGTGGCAAGTCCGGTCCAGATCCAATCTCCGAGGCCTCCGGCTCCGATCATGCCGGCAAGGGTAGCCCAGCTGACGATGTAGACGGCGCTGATGCGGATTCCGCTGACAATGGCAGGCAGGGCCAAGGGAAACTCGACCTTGAAGAGTACCTGGCTCTTGGTCATACCGATTCCTTTTGCTGCATCCTTATAGGAGGGAAGCACCTCGATGATACCGGTATAGGTGTTGCGAAGGATGGGCAGGATCGAATAGATCGAAAGGACTGCCAGGGCCGGAAGGGTTCCGATGCCCATGAGAATCAAGGCGAACCCGAGCATTACCAGACCAGGAATGGTCTGCACCATGCCGGCAACTGCCAAGACATATACGGCAATTTTCTTGTGCCGGGTGAGCAGGATGCCCAAGGGAATGGCGATGAGGATGCCGATTCCCACCGAAACAAGGACCAAGGCGATATGCTGGCCAACACTGATCAGCATGGCTTGTGAGTTGTTGGTGAAAAAATTGATCAATTTCATGCCGACAAGTCCCCCCAGAGGGCCTCACCCATGGCCTTTGCTGTGCTGGTTCGGGTAATGATGCCCGCAACGGTGCGGTTGTCATTCAGGACGACCACATAGTTGGATGTGGAAGAAAGCAACTTATCCAGTGCATCCTTGGCATCATCCTTGCGTCCAACGGTCATGGTTTCGCTGTTGATGAGTTCTGCGATGGAGCGGCCTGCCTTACCTCGTGCCTTGATATCCTCAATGGAGAGAGTTCCGAGATAGGTATCATCATCATCGATGACCACCAGGCTGTTGATATCACGCTTGCTCATCAGCTCGATCGACTCAAGCGTCTTGGCGCTCTTGTAGACCTTGTAGACCTTCTTCTTCATGAACTCCTCGGCAAGCAAGGGAGCCACCGGGCCATCCTCGTTCATGTGTTTGCCCATGAAGTTCTTGATCACCTTGCTGGCAGGGTTCTGCAGCATCTCCTCGGGACTGGCCATCTGTACGATGTGCCCTCCGTCCATGAAGATGATGGTGTCAGCGAGTCTGAGGGCTTCGTCCATGTCGTGGGTGACGAAGACGATGGTCTTTTTCAGTTTTTTCTGGATGCGCTTCACTTCTTCCTGCAAGCTGTCCCGGGTTACCGGATCCAGTGCTCCAAAGGGTTCATCCATCAGGATTACAGGAGGGGAGGCTGCAAGGGCACGCAGTACCCCGATCCTCTGCTGCTGTCCGCCGGAGAGCTCACTCGGATACTTGTGGGCATTCTCCTCGTAGGGCATATCAACCAAGGCAAGCAGTTCCCGGACGATGCGGTCACACTCCTCCTTGGAGTACTTCAGCAGTTTCGGTACCACACAGATGTTCTGTTCAACGGTCATGTTCGGGAAAAGCCCGATCTGCTGGATGACATACCCAATCTTGCGGCGCAGTTCAACTGCATTCTGCTGGGTTACGTCCTCGCCGTCGATGAATACCGTCCCCGGTTTGGGTTCGATAAGGCGGTTGATGGTCCTCAGTGTTGTGGTTTTTCCACATCCGCTGGGGCCGATCAACACGACAAACTCACCGGTTTTGATGGTAAAGCTCAGGTCATGCAGTATGGTTTTTGACCCGTAGCGTTTTGTTACGTTCTTGAATTCAATCATTGTTCATTGTGCTCCTCGTGTTGTTTTGGTCAGAAAATATGTCTCAGGTTTAGACAACCTAATAGTAATATATAAGTTGTCAGTTGGGCAACCCAATGCAAAAAATGTCCTACAAACAATTCTTGACAAGCAAATAATCGCTCTATACGATGATTCTGTACCAAAAGACATGACAATTTTGTTTACAAAGAGCAAGAAAAAGCCCTGTCCAAGTGGGCAGGGCTTCAGAAACACTGTACGTATGCGGCTATTCACCGCACTCGTCGTGGTGGGCATGCTCATGGCAGATGCTACCCGATGAGGCAAGGGCTCCGGCGAGGTAGTTCTCCACTGCCTTCCGGCTGTCGCCTTGTGCACCAATGATGACTTCGATGTTGTGTTCATTGAAGATATCCACAGCTCCACCTCCCATTCCTCCGCTGATGATGGTGTTCACCCCGATCTCATGGAGGAAATTGGGCAAGAA
This sequence comes from Spirochaetales bacterium, assembly GCA_012519125.1. GTDB lineage: Bacteria > Spirochaetota > Spirochaetia > Sphaerochaetales > Sphaerochaetaceae > Sphaerochaeta. The sequence goes on along the minus strand of JAAYQY010000234.1, from coordinate 1,059 downwards.
GCCCGGTCGGTGTCCCGGATTGGCAACACTCTCAGAGCTGAGAATCTTGTCCCCTTCCGTTACGAATACCTCAAAGGTCTCACAATGCCCGAAGTGGCCACATACCATCTTGTTCTCACTTGCTACTGCTACTTTCAACATACCTTACTTCCTCTTCTCTATGGTGTTGCACAGTTCCTCAATATCGGAACCGCTGTACGATTCGATACTTCCGTTGTCACAAGCCTCACTGAGAGCCCGGTCGATCGGAAGTTTTGCCAATACCTGCATCTTGTGCGCCTGAGCGATGGCCTCAATATGACTTTCGCCGAATATCTGGTACTTCTTGCCATTGTCAGGACACAGGAAGTAGGAGAAATTCTCCACCAGGCCAATGATGGGTACCTGCATCTTGGCCGCCATGTTCACTGCTTTCTCCACCACCATGGAGACCAGCTCTTGGGGAGAAGTGACCATGACTATCCCATCTACGTTCAAGGATTGGAAGACAGTCAGCGGAACATCCCCAGTCCCAGGAGGCATGTCTACAAAGAGGTAGTCCAGATGCTTCCACTCCACATCGGTGTAAAAGAGCTTGACGGTGTTTGCAATCAAAGGACCACGCCAGATGATCGGTTCGCTCTCACTATCCAGCAGCATATTGGTTGAGATGATCTTGATGCCGCTCTTGCTGGTTGCCGGTACGATTCGGCCTTCCTCTCCGGTTGCCTTGCTATGGATCCCGAAAGCCTTGGGAATGGATGCTCCGGTGATATCGGCATCCAGGATGCCCACCTCGTACCCCTTCTTGCGCATTGCGGTTGCCAAAAGACTGGTGACTGATGACTTTCCGACACCTCCCTTGCCGCTTACGATGGCAATGACCTTGCCGATCGTGCTTCCGTTCTTCAACTCGGCTTTCATGTCCTGATGCGTGTGTTCTTGCATGGTATTCCTTCCTTCCTCAACAGGTGATCACATCCCCACCTGCAAGGTAGGCGATATGATCTTCCATGTTTGTCTTCAGATAGCGATAGTTCTCCTCTCCGGTACAGTGGCAGGTGTAGAACCGTGCCTTTG
>JAAYQY010000233.1 GCA_012519125.1 Spirochaetales bacterium | reverse complement strand
GGGGGGAACGATGAGCGGGAACAGACCTTGAACATGCTTCTCGTGGAAATGGATGGCTTTGACTCCAGGACCGGTGTCATCATCCTCGCAGCAACCAACCGCCCGGAGATCCTCGACCCTGCCCTGCTCAGGCCCGGCCGCTTCGACCGTCAGGTGCTCATCGACAAACCCGACCTTGAGGGACGGCTTGCCATCCTCAAGATCCACACCCGCAACATCAAGCTTGGAGAAGATGTCGATCTTCGCAAAATTGCCCAGAGTGCTGCAGGCCTTGCTGGTGCAGACCTTGCCAACATAGCCAACGAAGCAGCACTGCTTGCAGTCAGGCAGAAACGGAAAACCGTTCTGCAAGCAGATCTTGAGGAGGCAATTGAAAAGTCAGTGGCTGGCCTTGAACGCAAGAGCAGACTGCTCAATGCAAAGGAGCGGGAGCGGGTGGCATATCATGAAACCGGTCATGCCCTGACCGCCTTCCTCACCGAGGGAGCAGAGCCGGTAAGCAAGATATCCATCGTTCCCCGTGGCATGGGAGCCTTGGGCTATACGTTGCAGTACCCCACCGAGGATCGCTTCCTGCTCAGCGAAAGTGAATTGCTCAACACAATCGACACCCTGCTTGGAGGACGTGCCGCTGAGGAGGTCATCTACCAGGAGATCTCCACCGGAGCTGGCAATGACATCAGCAGGGCAAGCGACCTGGTACGCAGGATGCTCACCGAATTCGGTATGAGTGAGCGCTATCGCAACATTACCCTGCCTACCACCCAAAGTGGCATTGCAGGAATTTCCGGAGCTCGGGAGTACTCGGAGAAGGCACAGGAGTATATCGATTGCGAAACCGCAAGAATCGTCAATGAACGGTATACGAAGGTGAAAACGAATCTGGAGAAGAACCGCAAGGCTCTTGAGACAATCACCACAAAACTGCTTGAGAAAGAAGTTCTCAATGGTTCTGAGTTCCAAGCACTTGCAAAAAGTGAGGTCATTGACTAATCTGCTTCCGTATGATCAAGAAAAAGATTGAAGATAATGATTTAGTGGAGCATCTCGCAGCCCTGCCGGAAGATGGGCGCGAGGTGTTTCTTTTGCATAACGACCAGGTACGCGTTACTGCACTCGGGGCCACCACCCTTATCAACCAGATGCGTGAGAACCACCAGCTTGGCCCGCTTGAGACCTATGTTCTCGGCCAGGCCTACCTTGCCGCCGGCCTGCTCAGCGCAACCGTCAAAGGCAACGACCGCATCCAGCTGAATATCGAATGCGGAGGCCCCATCGGCGGTGTCTACGTGGAATCTTGGGCGGTTGGGGCCGTCCGTGGATACCTTAAGCACAACCCCATCCCCTTGAAGGCTCCGTTGAAGAGCCTTGATCTGAATGAGCTCTACGGCCCGGGATTTCTCTCCGTTTCCAAACTGTTGGAAGGACACAAGGCACCTTTCACCGGACAGACCATGATGGCCTATGGGGACTTGGCAAAAGATCTTGCGCTGCACTATCAGCAGTCTGAGCAGACCCCCACCCTATTCATCCTCTCTTTGCACTTCGACGATCAGGCAAGGGTGAATGGAAGCGGAGCTATCTTCCTCCAAGCCATGCCAGGGTGTGACGAGCACATCCTTGAGGAGTTGGAGAAGAAAGCAGAGACATTGCCTTCCATCGGGACCTACCTTTCCGAGGGCAAATCCATCCGCTCCTACGTTGAAGAGCAGTTTGCCTCCTTCGGGGTGCGTCATCTGGCTCACCAGCCATTGGCTTTTTCATGTCCCTGCTCGAGAGAGCAATACACCAAGTACCTGAAACATCTGAACACAGCAGAGAAGCAGGACATTCTGAAGAACGGACCGTTCCCCTTGGAGCTTGTCTGTATCAATTGCAATACCCACTACCACTGGGAAAAATTCGAACTCGAGCACCTGTTGCAGGAAACAGGGGGAGCACACCAATGATTTTCTTCGCAACATCCGCCCTGTACATGAATGACATCATCGAAGAGGAAGCCCGGCTCGCCGGAGCTACCGACATCAAGAGCGTTAGCGGAGGGGTGGAATTCAGTGCCGACCTCGCAAGCGCTTACCGTTTCTGTCTCTGGTCCCGTACCGCAACCAGAGTCATGATGGGGCTCTTTCAGGATGAGGATATCCTCAATGCTGACGAACTCTACGAAGCTTCTGTGCAGATTCCTTGGGAAGAGTGGGTCAACCCAAGCCTTACCTTCTCCGTGACGGAGACGGTAAAGAACTGCCCCTACATGAAAAACTCCCACTTCGCTGCCATTCGTCTCAAGGATGCCATCGTTGACCGTATCCGTGAGAAATTTGAGGGAGAACGCCCCTTGGTTGACAAGGACGAGAGCGATGTGGTCTTCCACCTTCACATAGAAGGGGACAAGGTGGCATGGTATGTCGACTTCTCCGGCCGTGGTTTGCATAAGCGGGGATACCGTGTTGCCCAAACCGATGCAGTGCTCAGCGAGTACCTTGCAAGTTCAGTCATCTATCGCTCCGAGTGGCGGAAAGCCCTGGATAGGGGTGAGGGTGTCCCTACCCTGCTCGATCCCTTCTGCGGTTCGGGAACCCTCGCCATCGAGGCTGCCCTTTGGGCCAGCGACCGAGCTCCCGGCTTGGTGAGCGCGCGCCGCTTCAACTTCTTTGACCTGCCCATCCACGACGTCGATTTGTACGAAGAAGTGGTGGATGAAGCGCTCTTGCGGGCAGAACAGGCTAAAGAGCGAAAGATTGCCATCTACGCCTGGGACAGTGATCCGAAGGCTGTGGTAATTACCAAAAAGCATGCCCAGCTTGCTCAGGTCGACCACCTAATCACCTTTGGTGTGAAGGATTTCACCAAGGTGACCAAAGAGGATGTCCCCCCTGAGGCAGGCTACATCATCACCGACCCTCCCTATGGGCTGAGAATGGAAGGCCCGATCGATCTGCAGGTGCTCTACCGCCAGATGGGCAAGCAGATCAGCACCCTCTTCGGGGGCTGGCATGCCGCCATCCTCTGCGGGCAGCAGGAGCTGCTCAGCCACGTCGACATGAAACCCGATCGGACCAACACGGTGAACAATGGCGGTGTCACCTGCCAGATCGCCCACTACTACGTCTTCACGGATGAGGAGCGTCAGCAGATGATCGAGCGTGCCATTGAACGCAAGAAAGAGCGCCTTGCCCAACCGTTGAGCGACGGTGCACAGATGGCATACAACCGCCTGGTGAAGAACCTTGCCGCTCTCAAGCCGATCATGGCTGAGCAGAACGTCACCTGTTACCGCATCTACGATGCCGATATGCCCGAATACAGTGCCGCTATCGACCTGTACGAGGACAAGTACATCAGCCTGCAGGAGTATGCACCCCCTGCGACCATCGAGCCTGAAGCGGCACTGAAGCGTCTTGGCGAACTCATCGATGCCACCGAACGTGCTACCGGCATTGACCGTGATCAGATCTATGTGAGACAGCGGACCCCGCAGAAGGGCGAAAAGCAGTATGAGAAGATGGCGAGCACCGATAAGTTCTACATCATCAATGAGAATGGCGCCAAGTATCTGGTGAACTTCACCGACTACCTCGACACAGGCATCTTCCTCGACCATCGACCGATCAGGGCTCAGATTGCCCAGCTTGCCGAGGGCAAGCGCTTTTTGAATCTCTTCTGCTACACCGGAACGGCAACCGTCCAGGCAGCAAAGGGAGGGGCACTGAGCACCGTCAGCGTCGACGCCTCGTCCACCTATCTGGATTGGGCGGTGAAGAACATGCAGCTCAACGGCTACACCGGCATGAACCACTTCTTCTACCGAAGTGACTGCCTTGAGTTCCTCTTCGACACCTTCGACCGCTACGACCTGATCTTCTGTGATCCCCCAACCTTCTCAAACGGCAAGGGCAGACAGAATTTCGATGTCGACCGTGACCAGGTGCGTCTGATCAAGGCGTGCATGATGCACCTCGACCAGAAAGGAACACTCATCTTCAGCTGCAACTTCCGCAAGTTCAGCATGGATGAACGACTGCTGGAAGAGTTCGATGTCCAGGATATCACCCCTACAACCATTGCCGAGGATTTTGCACGGGATCAGAAGATCCACTACACCTTCCTCATCAAGCACCGTACCGTGGTTAAGGTCCAACAACCCAAAACAAACACAAAGCTGGTACGCAGAAAGTAACTGTTGGATGCAGGCTCCCTGAGCGGGGGCCTGCTCATTGTGCAGGAGGAACTCATGCAACAAGCTATGCTCACATGCCCGCACTGCAAAGAGCAGGGCGAGCAGACACTCACCCCCTTTGTTGACCTTGGCAAACATCCCAAGCAGAAGCTTGCCATTCTCACCGACTCACTCTTCACCCTCACCTGCCCTTCCTGCAAAGAGCAGTTCTCGGTATTGCACGAGCTCTTGGTGGTGGATGAACAGGAGGGCTTTGCGCTCATGCTGATCCCCGATACTGAGCTTGGCGAGGTGGATGGGAAGGTTACCGGAAAAGAGGAGGTTGAGGAGTATACGCTTCGACTGGTCAGCTCAAATGCCAGCCTGAAAGAGAAACTGCTGCTTCTTGACAACAACCTTGATGACCGGGTCATAGAGCTTTGCAAGCTCTACCTTTCAATGAACGTGAAGGAGAAGGATGGCCAGCTCCTTTTCACTGACGTGCAGAAAGAGGAGCAGACACTCCTCTTTACGGTTTTGGATGCAGATTCACATGTACTTGGCTCCATCGCCTGCGAAATGGCGTTGTACACACAACTGAAGGAATCGAGTAGGCGGGGGCCGCTAGGCCCCAACCTCTCACACCACCGTACGTGCCGTTCGGCATACGGCGGTTCAACCAAACAGACTATTGTACCGGAAATCCAGCACAATCCCATCTTGCTCCATACGCACAGTATGGAGCTTCTTGTAATAACCCAGTATATCCACCAGTCCGCAATGCCCATGAAGGCTCTCATTGCTGATGAGATAGTTCATGGATTTTGCCATCTTCCAGTACGACCTGCTGGCAAGAGTCCATTTCTTCAGCTTCCACTCTTCCGCTCCCAGTTGCCTGATGCGGTGCTTCCGGTTTTTCCCGGACTTCCACTGTTTCCATAGATACTGGCGTATGCGCCTCCGAATCCACTCCATCAGGCGTTCAAGGTATTTCTTGATGGCACTTCGTGCAAAGTACCCAACCCAACCCCTCAGGATGCTGTTGAGCTCCCCAATGACCGTCCTGATGCTCACTCCGCGGTTGCGCTTCGTGACCAGCCGTATCCGGTCCTCAAGTTTCTTCAGCTTCTTCTCGTGGGGAACGGTCCTCCCAAGTTTTCCTCTCTCGCCGTTGGTTCTGAAGGTGAATCCGAGGAAGGTCGAGCCTACGGCCCTCCTTGCCTCCGTCTTCTCCATGTTCACTTTCAGCTTCAGCTTTCTTTCGAGATAGCTCTTCGCGTTGTCCCTCACCCGGTAGGATGACATCTTGCTCTTGGTGAATATGTTGCAATCATCGGCGTACCTCACAAACCGCAGTCCCCGCTTCTCCAGTTCCCTGTCGTAGGGGGTGAGATAGACGTTCGACAGCAGGGGCGACAACGGGCCCCCCTGCGGGGTACCCAGTGCTGTTGCCATCATGCTCCCGTTGGTCATCACTCCGCTTTTCAGATATACGTAGATGAGCCTCCTCACGTCCTTGTCGTCCATGTGCTTGTCGATCAGTCCCATGAGGATGTCATGGTCGACCGTGTCGAAGAACTTGGACAGGTCCAAGTCAACCACGTGCTTGT
>JAAYQY010000232.1 GCA_012519125.1 Spirochaetales bacterium | reverse complement strand
TGAGGCTGGTCAACAGCCTTGATGAGCAGTCAGGTGACTCGATTGAGCAGGTGCTCAATACCCCCTCGAAAGCAGAAGCCATCATCTCTGTTTGTGACCGATTGCTGGTTTCCTTGGAGGCGACCAAGACGGATATCCAGCAGATGCGTTCACTGCTTTCCGTTTTGCAAACTATTTCTGAACCCTCCACTGAAACACCAGAGTTGTGAATCGACGTATGCTTGGTGCATATTCACGTTTGGAGGTCCTTTCATGCAAGGTTGGAAACTGAAAACCCTTGTGTTTCTGGTGAGCCAGGGATGTACGCTCCTTGGCTCTTCGATTGTGCAATTTGCGTTGGTCTGGTACATAACCATGGAGAGTTCCTCAGGGTTTTGGGTTGCCTCTCTCAGCCTGTGTGCCTTTCTTCCCCAGTTCGCCATATCCTTGTTTTCGGGAGTATGGGCAGATCGGTACAACCGCAAGCTCCTGATCATCGCAAGCGATGGGCTCATTGCATTATCTACCTTGGGACTTGCTCTTTTGTTGCCACTTCTGAAAACCAACTCCTCAATCTTTCCTGCCTTGCTGCTTGTCTCGGCACTACGCTCGCTTGGTACCGGTGTTCAGGTTCCCGCAGTCTCTGCCATGATTCCCCAGCTGGTCGATAAGCAGCATCTGATGCGATTCAATGCGTTGAATGCAACGCTTCAGTCAGCGGTTCAGTTTGCATCCCCCTTCATCGCAGGCTTCTTTCTCTCCTTCCTCTCCCTGAGAAGCACCTTGTTTTTGGATGTAGGAACAGCGGTGGTGGGAATAAGCTTGCTTTCGGTTCTGGTTGTTCCCACCGTAAGGGCTGTGCAGGCAGGCGAAGGCTCGTCAATGGTTCGTGAGATTGCCGAAGGTCTGGCCTTTGCACGCAAACAGAAATGGGTGGCACGAATGCTCAGAACATACGCGCTGTTCATCTTTCTTTCAGTTCCTGCAGGTTTTCTGGCAACCCTGTTTGTGACTCGTACCTACCAGCAGAGTTATCTGTACATGACCATGGTGGAGGTGGTGGGCTTTCTGGGCATGAGCTTAGGAGGCGTTCTCATGTCACTGTGGTCGGGGTGGAAGAATGGGGTGAAAACCTTGTTGGTGGGCATGAGCTGTTTTGGCCTGCTTGCCATCGGTATGGGGGTGATCGACAGTATTGTTGTGTATCTCTCCCTCATGCTGCTCTACGGTATTGCCCTGACGATGGTGCAGACATCTACGATCACCCTCTTGCAACAACGCACCCCGGCAGAGGTGCAGGGGCGCGTATTCGGATTCTTGCAGATGATGTTCAGTGGAGCGCTGCCGCTGGGTATGGTCACCTTCGGCCCGCTTGCTGATCGCATGCCGATGCGCATGCTGATGACCCTCAGCGGCATCTTGCTGCTGCTCTTGGTGCTTGCCATGCGCTTCGATCGCGTCTTCTATCAAGCTCAGGAGACTACTCCTCGTCCTCCTCATCAACCATGAGATCATATTCCAGACCTTTGTTGAGCGGGACGGCAAGCTGTCCGCAGGCCCCGTTGATCTCCTGGCCTCGGGAACGGCGACGGGTGTAGTTGACGTGCAGGCGATCAAGCAAAAGGGTGAAGTGGTCGATCTCTTCCTCGGTCGGACTCTGGAAGGGAAGCTCCTCGGCTGGGTTCCAGGGGATGAGGTTGACGATTACATCCATGTCCTTGACATAGGTGGAGAGCTTTTTGGCGCTGAACT
>JAAYQY010000231.1 GCA_012519125.1 Spirochaetales bacterium | reverse complement strand
TACTGCTTGCCATAGGTGCAGTGTTTGCAGCAGGACAGGCTGAGGCAGCAAAACAGGAAAACTTCAAGCTGAAACTTGGGCATGCTTCAACAACAGAGTCAACAAGGCACAAGGCCTTGCTGGTGTTCAAGGACTATGTTGAGAAGGAGTCAGAGGGGAGACTGACGATTGAGATCTACCCCGCTGGTACCCTTGGAAACGAAGGTGACATGATCGAAGCCATGAAGCTCGGTACCCTGGAAATGTTCACCGGTGGTGTTTTTGCCAGCCAGACTCCGATGCTTGAGATCTACCTGATGCCCTTCTTCTTCCCGACACAAGCCGACCTGATGAAGGTCTCCCACAGCGATCTGGGAAAGAGAATCATGGCAAGTGCAGAGCAGTACGGGATCAAGATGCTCGCTGTCGGTGATGGTGGCTCACGCCAGATCACGAACAACGTCCGCCCGGTCAAGAGCCCTGCTGACATGAAGGGACTGAAGATCAGGACCCCACCGATTGAATCCATCATCAAGGCTATGGAAGCCATGGGTGCCAGTGCCGTCTCCATTCCGTATGGCGACACCTACATGGCATTGAAGACCAACGTTGCTGACGGACAGGAAAACCCCCTGGCCAACATCGGCGACATGAAGTTCTTCGAAGTCCAGAAGTACATGACCATGATTGATTACCAGTTCCATCCCGAGCCGATCGACATCGGTCTTGACATGTGGAACAAGCTTCCCGCCGATCTGCAGGAAATCCTGCAAGCCGGTGCATGGGTATACACCGACGAGCAGAACAAGCTCCGCCGAGAAATGAACGATTACTACTACAAGATGATCACCGATGGTGGGGTGGAGGTCTACAAGCCCACCCAGGCTGAGGTGGCACAGTTTGTGAAGGCTTGCGAGCCCGTGTATGATTTCTTTGTGAAGAAAGGAATTTTCACCCAGGCTGACCTGGATGAGATGCGCGCAATTGTCAGCGCAAAGTAAGTTGATGTGCCCGCCTTCCCGAAGGCGGGCTCTCTCTGTCCAAAAACTATAAGTGTGGTCTGTATGAAAAAAGTAATTCTGGGAATCGATCGATTCCTCTCACTCTTCGGCATCTTTCTTGTAGGCCTTCTGGCTGGAGGGGTCATCATTTCGGTGATCCTTCGCTATGTATTCTCCCTGGCGTTCGTATGGTCTGAGGAGTTGCTCACGATGGTGTTCGTGGCAACGACTTTTTTTGGGGCTGCGCTTGGTCTCAGGGAACAGGAACATATTGCTGTGACCAATTTTGTGAACGCTATGCCGACTCGTGCAAGAAAGGTTTGCACCGTCATTGCACAGCTCATCATTGTCTTGGTCTCGATTGCGATGATCTACTACAGCTTTCGTATGATTGACAAGGTGGGGAAGGTTCCTTCGCCTGCAACCGGAATCATACGTGGTGTGTATTATGCGATCATGCCAATTTCCTTTGTGTTCACGGCGTTTTACGCTGTGGTGAACATCCTTCGGGAGTTCATTGAGCTTCCTGATCCGGTCAAGGGATACAAGGAAGACTTCGAATTGGGATTCGCTGAGTTGGAAGGAGATCAATAATGGAACTGTCCTTGATGTTTTTTGCTCTGATCGTCCTTCTGGTGATTGGAGTTCCCATTGGCTATGCAATCGGAACGAGCGGCATCCTCTACATGCTGCTCAGCAATCCAACGTTCCTGCTCACCTTTCCCCAGCGGGTCTGGTCGGGAACGGAGAGTTTCATCATCATAGCCATGCCGCTGTTCATGCTCACCGGTGAGTTGATGAACCACAGCGGGTTGACCCGTAGGCTGATCGACTTTTCCATGCTTCTGGTCAGACC
>JAAYQY010000230.1 GCA_012519125.1 Spirochaetales bacterium | reverse complement strand
GATGGCGACATCCTCATCCGCCGCGGGTTCGATTTCAGGTATCCCTACTATTTGACATTCTTCGTCCCCATGGTAGAGCAGCTTGGTGGAGAACTCATCAGCGCCGATGGCAAGAAGGCCATCGTCAATGACCAGGCATGGTTGAAGGCTCTGACCTACATGCAGCAGTGGGGACCCTCGGGCCGCAACCTCGGCTCGCCGACCTACAAGAATGCACGCAACCTGTTCAACCAGGACAACAATGACATCGCCATGGCTCATACCGGTCTCTACCAGCAGGGAAGAATCGAGAAAGACAATCCCACGTTCTTCAACAGTGGCGAGTGGATGGTCATTCCCTATCCTACCTTCGAGGATGCCGTTCGTGATGTAGCAGCTTGCTACTACGGACACTTCTTCATGGTCAATGCCGATAGCGATCCTGCTGTACAGAAGGCTGCCTGGCAACTGGCCGGCTACCTGCTGAAGCACGGAGAAGAGTATCTGACCCGTGGTGGCAACATCATCCAGCCGACCAAAGCCCTCTTTGAGAGCGAGACGCTGAAGAATATGCCCTACAGCCAGGTGTTCATCGACGACATGGCCCGCTCACACATGATCTACTACGGAGAAAACTCTGCAGAGATCCAGACCCAGATCCGCTATGCGGTTGAATCGGTCATGCTCAGCGGCGTCAGCCCTGATAAGGCCCTTGCCAACCTTCGTTCTGCTGTCCAGGAAATCGTAGACGAGCAGTAACACGTTCGGTCGGTCCTGCCTGTTTCGGGCAGGGCCGTCTCTTCCTTGTCCATCTTGTTTCCCAGGAGTTCCACATGGGTTTGAAAAAATACCGGGGGATTGAGAGAAAACAGGCACGTTGGGGATTCATATTTGTGGTCCCTTCCATGCTTTTCTTCTCCCTCTTCAGCTTCTATCCGATCATCAACGCCATCTACACCAGTTTTTTTGACAAGCGTGCGTTGAGCAAGGCACCCCCCAAATTCCTTGGGTTGGGAAACTATATCAGACTTTTCGACCCGGCTCGGGCTGCAAGCAGCCTCTCGTTCTACAACAGCCTTCGTGCCACCTTGGTCTTTACCTTGGGCACCTTCATCCCCCTCTTGATTCTCAGCCTGATGATAGCCGTCTTCATCAGCAATCTTTCCAGCAACAGGACCAAGAAGTTTTTGCAGATTTCCTACTACTGTCCGGCCATCCTCTCCAGTGTGGTTGCGGCAACCATCTGGATGATCATCTTCGATCCTCGCGGACTGGGCAACCAGTGGATTAACGCGTTGCTCGGCACCCCGGGGGTGGACCAGGGTTGGCTTGTAGACCCAGTCATGGAGCAAGTCTCCACGATGGTGATCTACTTCTGGAAGTACATAGGATACTTTGTCATTCTCTTCATCACCGGTCTTGCCTCCATTCCGCCTACCATCTATGAGGCCGCAACCATTGATGGGGCCACCAAGTGGCAGGTCTTCTGGCGCATCACGTTGCCGCTTCTCAAGCCCACCGTGGTTTTGGTCTCTGTCATGGCCATGCTGCAGTGCCTGAAGACCTTCAGCACCCAGTACATGCTCTACTCCAATGGAGCTCCCAGGGCCCCCATCAATGTCATCACCTTCAATATCTATGTCACCGGCATCCAGCAACAGTATCTGGGTAGGGCCAGTGCCATGAGCGTCGTCCTCTTCATCATGATGCTGTTGCTCACCTTGCTGCAGTTCAAGACCACCAAGAGTGAGAATGTCGACTACTAGGAGGACAGAATGCAGATAGAGAGAAAGATAACCCTACCGAAAATCGGCATGTCGCTTGTGCTGCTTGCCATGCTTTTCTTCACCTTGATGCCCATTGTTTTTATGATCTCCGCCTCGTTCATGACCAGCCGCCAGATTCTGAGGATGCCTTTTTCATGGATTCCCGAAGGGTTTGCGTGGGAGAACTTTACCAAGGCAATCCAAGGCAATGACCAGACCTATATCTTTGTGCGCAACATTTCCAACTCCCTGATCGTAAGCACCACGGTTGCCGTGACCACGGTCCTTATTGCAAGCCTTACCGGCTACGGCCTAGCCAAGTTCCGTTTCCGGGGCCGCACCACCATCTTCATGATGATCATGGCCACCATGATGATTCCCTTCGAGGCGATCATGATCCCGTTGTATATGGTGATCATGATGCTGCGCATCCAGAACTCCTATGTAGGACTCATCCTCCCGTTTTTGGTCAGTGCATTCGGGGTGTTCCAGATGAAGCAGTATCTGACAACATTCCCCACCGAGTTCATTGATGCGGCGCGAGTTGACGGGATGGGTGAGTTCGGCATATACCTGCGGATCGTATTGCCCAATTGCAAGCCGGTCATTGCCACCCTTGCCATACTCTCGTTCCGCAGCCAGTGGGATAACCTGTTGTGGCCGCTTCTGGTCAGCCAAAGTGACAAGATGAAGACCATACCCCAGTACATCTCAAACTTTGCCTTGGAACGGAGTACTGATGAGGGCGCCATGATGGCAGCTGCTCTTCTGGCTTCCATTCCCATGTTCTTGCTTTTCATGTCCCTGACCAAGTACTTTATAGGAGGCTCGGCTGTCTACGAGTCCAGAAAGGGGTAAGAACATGTACGACTATCTTGTTTCAGACCTGACCAACTCCTCTGTTCTCACCATGTTTGCCGATCGCCTGCTTGAGTTTCCCCTGCAGCGGCCTCACATACCCCATGCACGCTGCCTCTTGGTAAGTGAGAAAGAAGAGTCCAAAGCAGTTGCCCAGGAGCTGGGCATGGGTGTTCTTGCATGGGAAGGGGAGTTGAGCGAAGCTGACTTGCTCCCCCATCTTGCTTGGGTGGATCCAGTGGCACAGGCCACCCATCAGCTCTACCTCTTTGATATGGGCAATGTAGTGGTGAAGAACATCACCATGCTGGGCAAGATTGCCCGAGCGTGGAAGCTTGACCGCAACGAGTTCTTCACCGACTATCTGCACTATGAGTTTCCCCTCATGGAGGGGGAGTTCTCCAGTTCCCAGTATTGGGAGCATGTGTACAAGGTTTTTGGCGTGAAGGTGGAAGGGGACCCCTTCTACGACTGTTTCAGCCCAGTCTTCAACGAGGAGATTGTCTCCTTGGTGAAGGCGTTGCGCAAGGGCGGCAAGCGAGTCGTCTGTGCTTCGAACACCATCGATCCGCACTGGAGGATTCTCTCCGATATGGGAGCACTCTCCCTCTTTGATGCAGTCTACGCTTCTCATGAGATGCACCTTACCAAGCCATCGAAGGCATTCTTTCTGAGCATTCTCTCACAAGAGGCTGCGGAGCCGGATTCTGCCTACTTCATTGATGACAACGAAGAGAACATCACCCGTGCCAGGGCAATGGGCATAAGCAGCCTGCTGTATGCCGATCGAAGCGGCAGAAACGCAGGGAAGCGAATCAGTGAGGCCTTTGCTTCCGTTTTATAGGGCAGACATCTCGTCGCGGAACTGACTGGGCGTCTTTCCGATGAAGCGCTTGAAGATCTTGGCGAAGTAACCGGGGGTGGGGAAGCCACAGCTGGTTGCAATCTCGCTGATATTCTTCTTCGGATCCTTCATCATCTCAATGGATTTGTTGACCCTCCAAGCATTGAGATACTGCAGGAAGTTCAATCCGGTCACTTCCTTGAAGAGCCGGGAGAGGTGGCTCTCACTGAGCTCCAGATAGGCTGCGGCTTCTTGCAAGCCCACCGGCTCATGAAAGTTGTCGGATATGAAGGCGATGGTCGCGTCGATGACGTGGTTGTTGACTCCACGCGGAAGGGGAATGAGTTCGCCGACCGTACTCTCCCTGCTGCGAAGCTGTTCAACGTCCTTGTCCTCTTCCTGGATTTTCTTCACCAAGGCAGCCAAGGTCTCTTCAAGCTCTTCGTCATCGACCGGCTTGAGCAGATAGTCGAACACTCCCAGGCGTATCGCCTGCTTCATGTAGTTGAAATCGGTATGGCCAGTGAGGATTACGGCGTGGTTGACCGGGCAGTGGCTGAGCATGGTAAGCCCGTCCTGAGCCGGAAGGCGGATGTCGGTGATGACGATGTCGGGTTCGGTGCGCTTGATCAGCTGTTCACCTTCGAGCCCATCGCTTGCGGTTCCCACGAGATTCAATCCCAACAACTCCCAGCGGATGGAAGAGACAATCTCCTCACGGACGATCTGCTCGTCCTCCACGAATACAACCGAATAGCTCATCTGTCACTCCCTTTGTCACCCTGGTCATCCGGAAAGGAGATCAGGACCTGTGTCCCTTTCCCTGGTTGTGAGGTGATGGAGAACGTCATCTTTCTTCCATATCTCAGAGCCAGCCTTCTATAGACATTGTATACACCAACATGTGTCGAATTGGCAAGTTCATCAAGGTCCTCAGGAAGCGTTCCCTCCGGAAATCCAACTCCATTGTCCCTGATGGTGATAAATATGCGCCCATCCATCTTTTCCACCCTGACATCTACGATCCACTCACCAATTTTTGGCTCCAGACCATGGATGATCGAATTCTCAACCAGCGGCTGGATGATGAGCTTGGGTGTCTTGATTTCACTGCAACTCGGATCCAAATACACGGTGGCTTTCAACTTATCCCCAAAACGCAGTTTCTGGATAGTGAGGTAGGAGTCGATCAGGGCCATGCTCTCGGAGAGTTTGCACTCGCTCTCACGATTGTCGATGGTTGAGCGGAGCAACTTGCCCAGCTTTACGGTGATGGTGTAGATGTCAGTCTCCCCGTGCAGCTTTGCCAAAGCCTTGATGGTATTGAGCGTGTTGAAGAGGAAGTGTGGGTTCATCTGGCTCTCCAAGGCTTTGCGCTCAGCTTCACT
>JAAYQY010000229.1 GCA_012519125.1 Spirochaetales bacterium | reverse complement strand
TGCTTGGGGTGGTTCAGTTGGTAGCAGGTCTCTTTGTGATAGCCCTTGCTTCCTTTTTCTACATCTCCTCTGGTTTTGGGGCAGGTCCCCGGGACAGCCTGATGGTCCTGCTTTCCCGCAAGACCCGCTTCTCGGTGGGAACTTGCAGGGGGGCCATCGAGGTCAGTGTCACCTTGGCAGGGTATCTCATGGGAGGCTTGCTTGGGTGGGGAACCTTGCTCTCTGCTGTTTTGATAGGATTTTGCATCCAGATTACGTTCCGTCTGCTTCGCTTTGACCCCAAGGCCGTCAAGCATGAGGATCTGCTTGAGAGTTGGCGGAAGCTGGGTACGTTGGTTCAGAAGCGGGTGTAAGGCCTACATTCAACAAAAATATATTGAAAATAAGAAAATCAACGAAAAAAAGTTGAAAAATAGAAAATCAATGCTATAGTGTTGATATGAATTACTATGCCTTGGTAGGGGACCTGAAAGAGTCCCGAAAATCTCCTGATCGAAAAGCCTTGCAGGAAGTGTTGCTTGCACAGGTGGATGCCATCAACTCCACCTATGCCGAGCATGTGGCAGCGCAGTTGATGGTGAATGCCGGTGATGCATTCCAGGGTTTGTTTCTGTCCCAGGCTCCCGTGCTGGAGATTTGTGACCGAATCAGGTATGCATTGGCAGATTACTGCGGCGTACGCATGGGCATCGGCTTTGGTGCCATCGAAACGAGCATAGAACGTACACAGAGCATATTATCCGACGGTCCTGCCTTCTGGAACGCACGGCAAGCCTTGTCTTTGGTCCGTGAGCAAGACTATTACGATACGCGCACCACCGCCTTGTACACGGATGTACAGGGGCTTGAGTCCATCACCGGCTTGGTCAATCAGGTGCTGGTGCTTCAGGATCAGGTAACCTCAAGGTGGAAGAATACCCAACTCGAACTCGCCAAGCACTATCTCATGCACCATGGATTTGAAAAGGTTTCCCAGACGCAGGTAGCGAAAGAGATGTCTTTGCGTGTGCAGCAAATGAACACAACCATCCAAGCCATGGGTTTCTTTGCCTATCTGGATACGAGACGGGAGACCGAACAGATTTTGATAGCCAGTTTTGGAGGTTCTGCTCTATGAATACTGCGGCCCTGATAATGCTTGGATTGCATGCATTGGGTGATTTCTATCTGCAAAGCGACAAGCTTGCCCGGAACAAACAGCAGCAGTATGGTGCACTGGTACAGCATTCGCTGCTGTATGCCCTTTCGTTTGTGCCCCTGCTTTTCCTTGCTCCCCCGATTGTGTTCGGCATACTTGTCATTTCGCATCTGCTGATCGATACGTTGAAATTCCTGTATCAGAAGTTCTTCCGGAGAACTGCAATGCTTTTCATCGTCGACCAGCTCTGCCATGGTACGGTGCTTGCCGCGGTATCGCTGGTTTATCTCCCCCATCTCTTTCTTGCCCAAAGAAGTGAGTATGTGCTGAGAATCATTGTGTTGCTCTTGTGGGTAGCCAAGCCGGTATCAGTCATGTTCACCGAGCTCTTCGATCGGTATCGAAGCGCGCAGGCAACGGGAACGGAAGGGGCAGGGAAAGTGATCGGGTACCTGGAGCGGCTCATCCTTGCCATCCTTCTGATTGTGGGGCAGTATGGGGTGATCGGCTGGGTAATCGCCGCCAAGACATTTGCCCGGAGCAAACAGCTTTCCGATTCCCAGGCGTTTTCCGAGTACTTTCTGGTGGGTACGCTCTCAAGCATCCTTGCAACCCTTTCGCTTTATTTCCTCGTCTTCCAGTGGTGAAGACAGAGATTCATAAAGGAAAATGAAAACGGCCGAAGTGTTTGTTCCTTCGACCGTTCCGTGTTTATTGCAATTGGCTGCCCAGGTGCTTGATCAAGGTGATCAGCTCATCCAGATGCTCGTGTGTCACCAAGGGATTGAGCAGGGTGAACTTCAGGAAGGTTTTCCCTGCATACACCGTCTGCCCGATCACCACCTGATGGTGGTGCAAGAGCTGTCTGCGTACCTGCTTGTTCACCTCACAGCTCCCTTTCAGGCGGAAGACAACGCTGGAAAGCTCCGGCTCGATGGCAAGCTCGTAGTCTGGACTCTTTGCTACCTGAGCGGCAAAGTAAGCAGCATTGCCGATGCAGGTGTTCACGATCTCTTCATAGCCGTCCTTGCCCCTGCACTGGAACGCCATCCAGACCTTCAGTGCATCAAAACGTCGGGTTGTCTGCAGGCTCTTGCCTACCAGGTTGGTGTATCCATCTTCCTCATCTTCCTCACGGTTGAGGTAATCGGCATGCAAGGTGAAGACGGAGAAGAGCTCGCTGTCCTTGATCAGGATGGCACCGCAACTGATGGGCAGCAGGAACATCTTGTGGAAGTCCACGGTAATGGAGTCACAGAGTCCAAGGTCCCCAAGGCGCGATGAGTAGGTGGAGGAGAGCTGAACCGCACTGCCGTAGGCGGCATCTGCATGCAAGAAGAGATGCTCTGCATCACAGATGTCGCGCATCTCCTTGACGGGGTCGACGGAACCGTAGTCCGTGGTACCGATGGTTGCCACGACGCAGAAGGGCAGAAGCCCTGCCTTCTTATCCTCTGCAAGCATTGCAGAGAGAGCTTTGGTGTCCATCCTGCACGCAGCATCGACAGGAACCTTACGTACCGCATCATATCCCAAGCCCAGCAGGTGGGCACTCTTTTCCATGGAGAAGTGGGAGACTTCAGAGGTGTAGATCCTAAGCTTTCGGTACTCTGCAGGAAGTCCGTACTTCTTCACATCATGACCCAGGGTGGTAGTGCAGTACCAATCCCTGGCAAGGGTGAGTGCACTGAGATTCGACTGGCTGCCTCCACTGGTGAAGACGCCATCGCTGGTTTCTCCCAGATTGTACAGGGCACACAGCTGCCTGATGACTTCAATCTCCACTTCTGTGGCAATGGGGCTCTGGTCCCAGCTGTCCATCGACTGGTTGAAGGTGGAGAGAATCAACTCTGCAGCTATCGATTCCAGCAGGGCAGGGCTGTGCAGGTGGGCCATGTAGTTGGTTGACCAGGTTCTGAGAAAGTTGGGGAGGATGGATGTCTTTACTTGTGCTAGGACAGTCTCCCAACCAAGACCTTTCTCGGGGAGCATCTGCTCTTTCTGGATGAGGTCTTTCAGCTCCTCGACCGAGGAGCCTTGGTAGGCTCCACCGTCTTGGAGAGAGTCAAGGATGGCATCCACCGTCTGATTGATGACGGTGCGATAGGTCTGTTTGCTCTCCGTATCATGGGAGAGAACATAGGGAAGCTCAGTGATGGGCTTTGACATCTGCATCCACCTTGCGGATAGCCTTCTCGGCGATATCGAGCATAAGTTCAATCTCATCCTTGGTGACGTTCAGTGCACATAGGCAGCGCATGACAGAACCATAGCGACCGCCTTTTTCCATGATGAGGCGATTGGTGAAGCACTCTTTCTGCACCTTCGCTGCGATGACCCCGCTGTGAGGAAGCGAACCGAGCTGGTCTGCCTGCCCAAGAGGATCGACAAACTCGATGCCGAGCATCAGGCCCTTGCTACGGATGTCACCGATGATGGAGACCTCTTTCTTGAGTGCGTTCATACGTTCATCGATCATGGCACCTTTTTCGATTACCTCAGCAAGAAACTCCGGCTTGGAGACTCGGTTCATGACTACGGTTCCTGCTGCCATGGCAAGCTGGTTGCCGCGGAACGTACCGGCATGTGCCCCTGGTTGCCAGGCATCGAGGTCTTTGTGGTAGATGACTACGCTCATGGGTTGTGACCCACCGATGGCCTTGGAGACAAGGATGACATCGGGAACTATGTCAGCATACTCAAAGGCAAAGAACTTGCCCGAGCGACCGATACCGCACTGGATCTCGTCCACGATCATGGGGATGCCAAGTTCCTTGGTTACCCTGCGCACAGTCTGAAGGAATTTTATGGGAGCGGGGATGACTCCACCTTCGCCCTGTATGGGCTCGAGAATGACCGCTGCAGGCTTGGTGATGCCACTCTCAGGATCTTTGAGAGAGCGCTCGAAGAAAGCGCAGGCTGCGTCTACTCCAGCTTCTCCACCGAGACCGAACGGACAGCGGTAGGAGTATGGGTAGGGGAAAAAATGTACGTCGGGCATGAGTCCGTTGACTTGGTTCTTTGCGTTGAGGTTGCCGGTGAGGGCAAGCGCTCCGTGACCCATGCCATGATAGCCACCGCCAAATGCGATGATGGAGGAACGACCGGTGGCAGTCTTGCACAGCTTGATGGCTGCATCGACTGCATCGGTGCCGCTGGGGCTGCAGAACTGCAGTTTTGCATGGTCTTTGAGTTCATCTGGAAGTAGGGAGAGAAGGGTATGTACAAACTCATCCTTAACGGGAGTGGTGAGGTCCAGGGTATGCAAGGGGTAATCCTGAGTGAGCATATCCACCATCACTTGATTGACTTCACTGTCATTGTGTCCTAGGGCCAGGGTGCCTGCTCCGCAGAGGAAGTCCAGG
>JAAYQY010000228.1 GCA_012519125.1 Spirochaetales bacterium | reverse complement strand
TGTCCAGGATCTCTTTCGTGGTACCGGAGAACGAAAATACAAACACCACATCCCGTTCATCGAGCAAGGAGACACGATACGACTGCACATGGTTGTCAGCATCGAGTGTCACCGAATCAAACCCCATGCGCAGCAGGCGGTAAAGAAACTCCTCAGCCATAGGATAGGAACCTCCAAAGCCAAGGATGACTATCTTTCTCGCCTGCATGATTGCCTGCGCAATCCCAATGATGATGTTGTCCTCAGTATTGCGTACTGTCACATCAAGCTGTTTGGTTGCAAGCTTGCGATACTTCCCCAAAAGAGAATCTTCTTCTGCATGGCTGGGCTTTGCATCCGGATTCTCCGTAGCAAGCCGTATCTTGAAATCCTGGAAACCCTCACACCCAATCTTCTTGCAGAAGCGGATGATCGATCCATAGCCGACCTTGCTCTCCTCCATTACCTCAGTAATCGTCTTGAAGATGATATTCGGGTTGTTTCGGATATACGCAACCAATTTCAGCTCGGTTGCGCTGAATTGGTTGCTCTGGCTTTCCATGATATCAGTAATCAGCATATGCACCTCGAAACGAGTATACACAAAACAGGGGTTCTTTTCATTCGGTTGTCGTCACCTTGCTCCCATATCTCGGCAGTCCCGTATAGGGATTCTTTGCACACGCATAGGTGATCATAAGCGTCTGGAATGCGCTCATCATCCCAAGCACCGTGAAGATGTCATCACCCTCGGGAAAACGGATGGTGATGGAGTTCTCCAGTGCCTTGTAGGAGGATGCATCAAAGACCACACATGAGAAGCCTGCCTTTCGTTGCAGCTCCACAAAGCTTCCCGCCAACTGTCCCAATGGGCCATCCTGACGGAAGACAACCAAAGAAGAATCACAGCTGAGTATCTCGGTCGGTCCATGGCGAAGCTGCCCGGTCTCCAGACACACCATTGCTTGTCTGCTGAGCTCCTCACAGCCAAGTGCAAACAAGTGCGCCAGAGGACTGAAGATGCTGCGACCTGTAGCTACCACATGTTTGGCCTGGATGATCAAGCCAAGGGCTTTCTCGAGCTCCTGGAGGGACTCTGGGCCGTTTTCCAGGGCATGGTCAAGTTCCTGCCTTGATTTCATCCCCAGGGCAACACAGACACTTGCCATGATGGCAATCGTCAGCGTTACGCTGCGCGTCCCTGCAAACGCCTTTTCCTCCCCTCCGCTGGCGACGAGGCTTTGCGTCTTTCGCCCGATGGTACTCTCTGCATTCAAAGTAATGCTGAAAACTTGTAATCCCTCCAGAAGCGGCAGGCAGCGTACCGTCTCCACCGACTCCCCCGATTGACTGGTGAGCAGAACCGGGCCCTTCCACTGAGGGATAGGGTCATAGATGAACTCAGAGGCACTTACGGCAAGAGCTTGGTACCCTAGCTTGCGCAACTGGAAGGAAATAAGCTCATTGGCATAGTGGGAAGCACCCATCCCCAACAGCAGGAGTGACTCACTGCTCTTGATGGCCTTGGCAAGTTCCTTTACCCCTGCCTTGGTGCTTTCTACACTCTGTTTTGCATCTGAGACCTGCCTATCCATCTCTGCGAGGATTGCCTGTACTCCGCTTGTATCCTGCAGCAATGCTGCATACGTCTCGATCATGGCTCTCATATCTTATCTCCTTTCCGTATGTGCCAAGAGTGCAGCACCCAAGCTGCCGGCTCTGGTTCCTGCCTTGCATCCTTGCAAGCGTGTTTTTCCATAGATTGGCAACAACGCATCGAGTCGTCGTTGCACCCCTGTGAGTACATAGGTCTCAAAGAACTGTTGCATTCCACCCCCGATGTACACGATTTGGGGGTGGAAAATGGTTGCAAGGCTGCTCACTGATTCAAAAAGTGCTGTCTCAAGATCATGCCTGAATGTGCTGTCTGGATTGTTCACCAATGTTTCAGCCTCTTCAGCTCCTTGCT
>JAAYQY010000227.1 GCA_012519125.1 Spirochaetales bacterium | reverse complement strand
GTTTTGGCTGTGGTATCGAAAATCCAGGTATCGCGATAGGTTGCTGCTGCAAGGCTGAGCAACAGCAACAGGGGAATATGAGGCATGGTAACCAAGCGCACACCTTCGCCCAAGTTGACCCAAAGGCCCCAAGCCAGGAAGAGCGTAAAGAGGGCACTGGTGAGATGAAACATACGGGTTACCGCATATGCTATGCCGTTTGTCTTGAGATAGGTGGTATGTCTGACCATTCAGTAGTGCTCCTTCGGTAGCCCAACTATAGGGGAAAGCTGACATTCTGTCATGGCCAACGCTATGCAAAACATGCATAAAAACGCTGTTTTCATACACCATATGCCTCTTTGACAGCAAACCTATTTGCGTTTTCTCTTGATTCATGGTTTAATGTGATTTAAGCTAAGCTGAACGTGTATACTTAGATTTACAAGGAGATATGTCTATGAAGAAATTTCTGGCTATCATGCTTTGCGTGCTCCTGGTAAGCGCACTCTTCATTTCCTGTGGAAAGAAAGAAGCGCCCGCCCCAGCCGCAACCACGACGCCGGCACCCGCAGCTCCCGCAGCTCCGGCCACTCCGGCTCCCGCTCCTGCCGTAGCAGCAACCCCGGCTCCCGCAGCCCCGGCAACTGACGAAGTCGTTTTCCGCATCTCCAATGGTGCTGAGCCCGAATCTTTGGATCCCGCTCTTATCCAGGGCGTACCCGAACACAGGATTTTCGAAGCCCTCTTCGAAGGCCTGGTAGCCAACGATCCTGAGACTGCTCTTGCAGTTCCCGGCGTTGCTGAAAGCTGGGAATCCAACGAAGATGGAACACAGTATACCTTCAAGCTTCGCAAGAACGCTGTCTGGTCCGATGGTACTCCCATCACCGCCAATGACGTCGTATACAGCTGGCTGAGGATTCTCGATCCCGCAACCGCTGGTCCCTATGCTTGGTTCCCCTGCATGTTCCTTGCCGGAGCTACCGAGTTCAACGCTGGCGAGGCTGGTCCTGAGGCTGTCGGTATCCGCGCCCTCGACGACTACACCTTCCAGATGGACCTCATCGGTCCCCTTCCGTACGCTGTTGACGCTCTTACCCACTACAGCTTTGCAATCGTTCCCAAGCATGCCATCGAAAAGTACGGCTCCGCTTGGACCGATCCCGCCAACTTCGTGGGCAATGGCCCGTTCGTCCTCTCCGAGAGAGTGGCACAGACCTCCCTTACCGCCGTCAAGAACGACAAGTACTGGGATGCCGATGCCGTCAAGCTTGACAAGGTCATCTTCTACTCCTCCGACAGCGATACCACCAACTACAACATGTACCTCAACGGTGAGATTGACTGGGCAACCAACGTTCCCCCAGATCAGCTCAACGCTGCACAGATGCGCGACGACTTCAAGTCAGCCCCGCAGCTTTCCACCTACTACTATGTGTTCCAGACCGAAGTCGCCCCGATCAACAATCCTCTCGTCAGAAAGGCCCTGTCCTATGCTGTCGACCGCGAGGCTCTGGTTGAAGGCGTGACCAAGGCCGGTCAGATTCCTGCTTGGGGCATTGTTTCCCCGATGGCCGGATATCCCGGACTTGAGTTCCCGTTCGAGACCCAGGACGAGGCAATCGAGATGGCACAGGACATGCTGGCTGAGGCTGGCTATCCCAATGGCGCCGGTTTCCCGACCGTCTCCATCCTGTACAACACCAACGAAGGTCACAAGCAGATTGCTGAGTTCATCCAGCAGGAATGGAAGAACAACCTCGGCATCAACGTCGTTCTTGAGAACCAGGAATGGCAGACTTACCTCTCCAACCGTAACCAGGGCAACTTCCAGATTGCACGCGCCGGATGGGTTGGTGACTACCAGGATCCGAATACCTTCCTCGACATGTTCCTTACCGGTGCCGGTATGAACGGCGGAAAGTACTCCAACGAAGTGTATGATATCCTTATCAACGAAGCAGCCAGAATGCCCGCCGGTGAAGACCGCTTTGGCGTCCTGAGAACTGCTGAGGACATCATGATCAACGAAGACCAGGCTATGATGCCTCTCTACTACTACGTAACGATCAACATGATCGATACCAACAAGTGGGGCGGCTGGCATGTCAACACCATGGATTACCATCCGGTCAAGGACATCTACCTCAAGTAGATGCACAATCAGCCTTTCCGATCCCCGGGCTTGTCCCGGGGATCTTCTTTTTGCTGGACTGAAGGAGTTCTGTTCGGTATAGTTTTACCGAAGTGCCAAGGAGAAAGACCATGAAGCAATATGACCTCAGAAGCGACACGATCACCAAACCGACTCTTGAAATGCGCAAAGTTATGGCTG
>JAAYQY010000226.1 GCA_012519125.1 Spirochaetales bacterium | reverse complement strand
GGGTCAGCAGTTGGTCTGCAGCAAGAAGAGCCGCCTCACGGGCACGCATGCTGCCGTCCAACACGTAGAGGGAGACACATGATGGTGTATAGAGAAAACCCATGTCATGATGGTCGACCTCAATCTTTTGCTTGATACGTGAAAGAAAGCTCTCACTGAGAATATGAGCGGCATGAAGAAATACGGGATTCTTGGTATGTTCGTAAGCAAGGCAGACCTCACCGGGCCAGAACCCACAGGTCCACTGATTGTTCTCACACGGTGGGTAGAAGTTGTGCACCGAAGAGTGATTCTGACACTGATAGGTGAATTGAGGCAAATTCCTTGCAATCTGGGCAGAGGCTTCATCGAGCGCCTTGAGTACTGTATCGTGGGATATTTCTTGCATGCTTACCCCTTCAGCCCAGCGGTGGCAACACCCTGGACAAAGAATTTCTGTAGTGAAAGGAAGACAATGACCACCGGGATCAGGGCAACGACACTCGCTGCCATGATGAGGCCGTACTCGCTGGAGTACTGGCTGATGAACATCCTCAGACCGATCTGCACCGTCTTGAGCTCCATCCTGGTAAGGTAGAGCAAGGGACCGAGAAAGTCGTTCCAGGTGTTGACGAAGGTGAAGATGGTCAAAGTTGAAAGTGCTGGCTTGGAGAGGGGAAGCATGATCTGCGCCCAGATACGGTATTCACTCATGCCGTCAATACGGGCAGCCTCACACAGTTCATCGGGAACACTCATGTAGAACTGCTTCATCAGAAAGACACCGAAGGCACTGAAGGCCTGCAGAAAGATGATGGAAAGGTGGGTGTTGTTCAGACCAAAAGAACGCATCATGATGAACTGTGGCACCATGTACACCTGCCAAGGCATCGCGATGGTGGCAACATAGCCCAAGAAGAGGAGATCGCGCCCTTTGAACTCCAACTTCGCAAACGCATAGGCTGCGAATGAGGAGGTCAAGAGCTGCAAAAGGGTAACGATGACCGTAAGCTTCGCAGTATTCTTGATGAACGTCCCCAAGGGTATCGTGGTCCAGATTTCCAGATAGTTCTCCCAGCGTGGATTGGAAGGGATCCACTCGATGGGGAAGGTGAACACATCCTTGTCCAGCTTCAGCGACGCACTGACCATCCAGACAAAGGGAAGCAACATGGCAAGGGCACAGAGAATGAGCAGGATGTAGAGAATGGTCGTGATGGTCTTGGTTTGTATGGATTGTACTTGCATTTCCGCCTCCCCTACTGCAGCTTACGATTGCCCCTGAACTGAATCAGGGTAACAATGAGCACCAGGGCGAAGAGGACCATGGCAACTGCACTGGCAGAGCCAAGGTTCCAGCTGATGAAAGCCTTGTTGTAGATATCATAGACAAGCACTAAGGTTGCCGTCCCAGGACCGCCCTGAGTCACCATATAGACAATGTCGTACACCTTGAAGCACTGGATGGTGAGCATGACCATCACAAAGAAGGTGGTGGCGGAGAGCTGGGGAACGGTGACATAGCGGAAACGCTGCCAGGCGTTTGTACCGTCAAGATTAGCAGCCTCATAGAGTTCTGGGTTGATACCCTGCAAGCCTGCAAGGTAGATGATCATATAGTATCCCATGTACTTCCAGACACTGAAGAGGATGATGGTGATCATCGCCCAATCCTTGTCGGCAGCCCAACCGGGGACATTCTCAAAACCAAGCGTATACAGGAGCATGTTCACCGGCCCTTTTGAGGGATTGAAAATCATGTTCCAGACAGCAGCCACTGCAACCAGTGAGGCCACATAGGGAAAGAAGCTGACAGTGCGAAAAAAGTTCCTGCCCTTGATGCCCTGATTGAGCAGGACAGCGAGAAAAAGGCTGCTGATAAGGGTCAAGGGAACAGTCCCTGCAGTATAGACAATGGTATTCTTCAGGGCTGCTTTAAACTGATCGTCATCAAGAAGATCACGAAAATTGGCAAGGCCGGCCCACTCGATGGGATTCGAGCCATCCCAGTACAAGAAGGCAAGAGCAACCGCAAAGACGATGGGAACCAAGGTAAAGACGGCAAAACCGATGAAGTTGGGTGCTATGAAACTGTAGGCAACCAACTGTTTTCTGATGTGTGCTTGCTTAGAAGGCATGAATCCATCCTCGTTGGGGGATAATGTGGTACAGGAGGCAGAACGCCCCCTGTACCCGAACAAAGGAGAACTTATTTGGCCAGAATCTTCTGGATCTGGTCGTTCATCTTCACGATACCGGCGTCAACGCTGATATTGTTGGTCATGATCTCATCATGGACCTGGTTCAGGACAACCTCGATCTCACCGGCTCTCTCGTGGAGGGGCATCTCAAGGTAAGTCTTTGCAACCTGCAGGGCATCACGGCTTGCCTGGTCGGTCGGGAATCCGGGTTTGGCAGCGATGATCTCAACAACCTGGGCATTCTTGATGGCAGGAATGGTACCGGTCTTTGCAATAATCTCTGCACCTTCGGGTCCGGTGACGAACTTCACGAAGTCAAATGCTGCATCCTGTTTCTTGGAAGCATTGCTGACACCAAGGCTGGTGATGGTGCCCAAGGTGGTTCCGGCAGGAATGCCCTCAGCATGAGGATACTTGGCCAAGCCCCAGTTCTTCACTTCGGTCTTGCCCTGATCGATCTGGTCGATCAAGGTGGCGATGAACCAGGAGCCCATGTTCATCATGGCGACGCTGTTGTTGTAGAAAACACCACTGTAGTGGGTGGAAGAAGTCTTCAGGGTTGCATAATCCTGTACCACTCCATCCTTCTGCTGGTTGAGAACCATCTGGTAGTAGGGCTTGAGGAAGTCATACGTTCCACCAACGATGGTGTTCTTGCCATCGAGGATACCAAACAGCTGCACAGCAGATCTCCAGGTATGGTAGTGAGCGCCATATACCTTGTTGGCTCCAACACCGCTGGTCATCTTGCGAGCAAGGGCATCATACTCGGCAAAGGTCATGTCATTGTCAGGATAGGCAACGCCGGCCTTGTCGAAAACGTCCTTGTTGTAATAGACAATCCAGAAGTCACTGCGAAACGGAATGCCGTAGAGCTTGCTGTCAACAGAGATCTGATCGGTGGTGCCACCGTAGAGGGAGAGGTCAACGCCTTCGCTCTTGATCTTGTCATTGAGGTTCAGCAGCAGGTTGCGCTTCACCAGATTGTTGTAGCCCGGGATGTCCTTGATGGTGACTACGTCGATCGAAGAGTCGCCGCCGGAGAGCTGGGTCTGCAGCATCGTCATGAAGTCTGCGCTTCCGAGGTCAAGCATCTCGATCTTGACGTTGGGGTTCTTTGCCTCATAAGCCTTGATCAAGGGTTCATAGTACGTGGTGGAAGCGATGTCCCACAGCGCCCATTTCAGCGTGGTTTCACCCGCACTTGCCTGAGCTGCGGTTTCCTTGGTTCCAGCTGCAAATACAGAAGTGAAAACCAATGAGAGAACCAGTACAATCGTCAGTACCTTTTTCATAGAAAAACCTCCTTACGGTTTTAAGAACAGTGGGGGAGCCCCCCCTTTCTAGTCGTAGGGTACGGTCCATTCTTGCACAACGCCATGCAATTGCGTGCACAAAACATCGAAAATCTTCCACTCACCCTTTTTATGTTGTACTTTTATCCGCCAAGTTGCCTTTTTATCCCAAAATCAGAGGTAAGCTCGGTTTCTGGTTGCAGAAAGGCGTTAGCTCAGGCAATACTTTTTCCTGGGAGGAAGCAATGCGCCTGAAAACATTGAAGGGAAAGATCACCTTCATCACCGTCACCTTTACCTTGGCTCTTGCCATTCTGGTGGCAACTTTCAGTTTCTTCCTCTTTCGCTCCTTTGCCCTGCAAAGCCAGATTTCCTCCACTGAATTCAACCTACAATTCATCGGAGCAAAAGCCAGAGAGAATATGGTAGCCATTGACTCGCTCATTCGTTGGTGCACTACCAATACCGTGGTAACCTCCTACTTGGAACAACAGGATACCCGCAATGCCCTTCCCACCTACGATCGCATCAAGGAAGAGGTTATGAACAACCTGGCCCAAAGCTATGTGAGCAGGATCATTCTCACCGACATCAAACACACCAAGCTCATACACACCGGACTCTGGATGAGTGACAGCAAACCGGTTACCACCAGCAACGTTGAGCAAGTACTTCCCGTCTCCTTCAGCGAAAACACCGGATGGAATCATATCGGTGAAGATCCCTTCTTGCTGAAGGATGCGCAGGTTCTTCCCATCAGACGGGTGATTACCCGTTCCTCCTCACCCGAGGTAACCGGACAGCTCTATCTTGCCATCTCAGCCGACCTTATCCTCGACCTGATCAAGGACTACCAACTCAGTGAGGGCTCTCACCTCTACCTGACCATCGGGGACCACTTCTACCAAATTCGGGACAACACCTTCCATCTGATGGAGAAGCCCCAGTTTCTCTCCAAGGAGTTTGAAACATCCGGTGAGCAGACTACCGTGGGAACCATCAGGATCGGAGGGAAGAACCAGCTGCTCATCACCTGCCCCACCGGTTTTCAGGACATTTCGCTCTCCCAGAGTCTCAGCCCCAACGAAGTCCGCTTCGAGCGCACCCTCTACTTCGGCCTTCTGGCAGCCATCCTCGTCTTTGTGCTGCTCTTCGGCATCCTTTTGACGTTCCTGCTCAACCACCTTTTCAATCGTCCCATCGCAAAGATCCAGGATAAGGTGAGGGCAATTGCACACAGTGATTTCTCCAGCGACCCATCCATTGAGTGGGATGATGAGCTGGGAGATATCGGCAAGGGAATCAACGACTTGGCAGGCAGGCTTGACTCACTGTTGGAGAGACGCATCTCAGATGAGAAGAAGAAACAGGAGCTGGAGTATCGCATGCTGCAAAGCCAGATCAATCCCCACTTCCTGTACAACACCCTCAACTCCATCAAGTGGATGGCAACATTGCAGAAAGCGACGGGGATTGCTGAGATGACCACCAGCCTATCACGCCTGATGAAGAACGTGAGCAAGGCTGACGAACCTATCATCAGCCTCGAGGAAGAGCTTGCCCTGCTGAACGACTACTTTGTCATCCAAAAGTACCGCTATGGGGGGACCCTTGTTCTGCAGAACCTCATCGACCCGGCCTACTTCAGTCTTGGCATTCCTCGCTTCACACTCCAGCCCTTGGCCGAAAACGCCATCTTCCATGGAATCGAACCCAAGGGAGGGGCTGGTACCGTAAGCCTCGAAGCACACCAAGAGGATGAGAAGACCGTTGTCCTGACCATCACCGATGATGGGGTGGGCATGGACGAAAAAGCCATTAACGAGATATTCGGCAATACAGGAAGCCCCGCCAAGGGAATGTTCCGTGAGATTGGCATCCGTAACGTGGCCAAACGGATTGAGTACACCTATGGAGAGGGGTATACCCTCTCCCTTGAAAGCAAAGTCGGCTCCTACACCAAAGCAATTCTCAGACTCCCCAAACTGACAAAGGAGGGCAAACCATGGCAACCAAACTGATCATCGCAGATGACGAACCTTTGGTGCTGGTAGGCTTGCAGTCAATGCTGGACTGGGGCAAGCTCGACATAGAAATCGCAGCGGTGGTACGCAATGGCAAGATGCTTGAGGATGCAATCGAAGAACATCTTCCCGACCTTGTCATCACTGATATCAAGATGCCCATCAAAACAGGTTTGGAGGTTCAGAAGCAGTGCTCCGAGAAGTACGGCAGGTTGCCGCTCTTCATCCTCTTGACCAGCTACGAAGAGTTCTCCTTTGTGAAGGAAGCGCTCAGTTATCAAGCGGTTGACTACTTGGTAAAGCTTGAGTTGACCGAGGAGAAGTTGCATGCCTCCGTATCGAAGGCCTTGAAGTTGCTCTCTGAGCTCAAAGGTTCTGAGGAAAGCCACCACCCCTTGCTCGAGCGCAGCGCTATGCAAGGATTCAGGGACAAGTTCTTTGTCCGACTCTTCAACGGCTTGATCGATTCGCGCCAAGCCTTTGAGAAACAAAAGAAAGAGCTGCAACTTTCGCTGCATGAGGCGTGGCACGTGGTCTGCTATGTGGAGATCAAGTCGAATCAGGAGAAGGCAGAGGTAAACCTCTACAACAGCACGCTGGGCATGCTCAACCAAACCCTTTCACGCTACCTCACCTGCCATCTCACCAGCCTCGATCTCCATCATTTGGCAATTACCTTCTGCCTGACAGAAGAGCAGCATGCACACTACCGCACCATAGTCCGCCAAGTGCTGGAAAAGACTTTGCAAGTCATCTACAACTACTTTTCTGTAAACCTTGTCTGTTCGGTAGGTCTGGCAGTACAAGATCCTTTTCTCTTGCACACCTCCTTCCTTTCGGCCCGGCAACAGCTCTCCTTGCAAGCCTGTGAACAAGCGATCCTGTTTGCCAGGCCATCGGAGGGAGGCGGCAACAGCTTTTCACTCGATCCGTACAGAAGTCGCCTCACCCGCTCATTTGAAGAAGTCGATGCCCACCAGCTCGCTCTGGTAATGGAAGATGTGGCAACTGAGATGGAGCAACAGAATCTACTCCCCTTGCAGGCAATTGAAGCGGCAAGCAGTATCCTCTATATGGCCATCAGTTTGCTTCCCGATGGCCAACATATGGTGGAACTGGCATTTGAAGACCAAGGAGGTGGATATCGGCAGATCTACACCAGCACCTCCACAGCTGCTGCCAGTGCATGGCTGAGAACGTTAGCCCAAGGATTGGGAGAACAGCTTCAATCGCGAAAAACCGATTACCGGGCCAAAGTTGTTGCAAATGTCCAGCAGTACATCAAGGAGAATGTGAAGCGAAAGCTGAATCTCGGGGAGGTTGCCTTGCTCTTCGGTTTCAGCCAGAACTACCTGAGCAGTCTCTTCTCCCGCTACAGTGGGTGCAGCTTCGTGGAATACACCACCCAGATGAAAATCGCAGCAGCCAAGGAGTTGATGGCCAAAGGCGATTACAAGATGTATGAGATTGCCGATACCCTGGGCTTTGAAAGTTCTTTCTACTTCAGCAAAGTATTCAAGAAGGTCGAGGGAGTCTCCCCACGCCAATACCTACAACATCTCGAGCGCAAACGGAGTTGAGCATGTTCACAGCCTATCAGAATTCTCTGCCTTCCCATCTGCACACCTACCAGACTGCCCGGCCTGCGAGCGATCGTACATTCTGGGAACAGCAGGACAAACAGGTTTCATCTTCTATCGCCGAAGATGCCGCATCGTTGCTGGAACAACCCATCCCTCCCCTTTTGGCTTCTGAGTATCGGGCCTTCACCAAGACGGGAAACCGCGTTCACTTTGAGAGTGCTTACTTTGCACGCAGAAGGAGGCTCGGCACCCTCACCCTCGCCTACTGCTGCAAACCCGATGCAACCTTGCGGGATGCCATCATTGACTGTATCTGGGCAATCTGCGAGGAGTCGACATGGTGTCTGCCGGCACACAACAGCTATATCCGAGACACACCCCAGCTGCCACTTGCCCAGGTAGACCGGCCGGTGATCGACCTCTTCAGTGCAGAAACTGGGGCAACCCTTGCTCAGGCATATGCTCTGCTCAAGGAAGATTTGGACAAGGAAACACCGCTCATCGCACAACGAATTGAGCATGAGATCGGCGAACGCATCCATAAGCCATACCTTTCCGAACATTTCTGGTGGATGGGAAAAGATGATGAGCCGATGAACAACTGGACAGTATGGTGCACCCAGAATGTCCTCCTTTCCACATTTCTTCTTCCCACCAACCAGATGTTCCGTCACAAGGTTGCAGAAAAAGCACTCGCCAGCCTCGACTTCTTCCTCAAGGATTACGGTGATGACGGCTGTTGCTCAGAGGGAGCCCAATACTTTCGGCATGCAGGGCTCTGTCTCTACCTCTGCATCGACCTGCTCAATCAGATTGGGGACCAATGGTTGAAACCGGTCTTCAAGGAGCCAAAAATTCGCAACATTGCCTCCTACATACGCCACATCCATGCCCAGGGCCCTTACTACTTCAACTTTTCCGACTGCTCCGCTCTTGCAGGCCCCTGTTCGGTACGCGAAATTCTCTTTGCCCAAGCCATAGCAGATACTGAACTGGAGGCCTTTGCCCTCAACAGTGCAAGCCTGAGACCCGAGCATGAAAAACACCTTCCGCTGGAAATCAACCTCACCTACCGATTGCTCGAACGTAACCATCAACCTCTGTTGAACAGGCAGGCAGTTCCTCCTTCCCCCTCCGATTTCTCCTATCCAAGCGTTGGGATCTTTACCAGCAGGGACCAGCACTTCGCCCTTGCTGTGAAGGCCGGGGGAAACGATGACAGCCACAATCATAATGACACCGGCTCGGTTACTGTGTACAAAGACGGAAAACCGGTATTGATCGACATCGGAGTGGAAACATATACAAAGCAGACGTTCTCACCACAGCGTTATGGTATCTGGACCATGCGGTCGGTCTACCATAATGTGACCAACTTTCCCCCGTATGAGCAGATGGCGGGCAAGGATTTTCATAGCATCCTGCTCGAAGAAACAGAAGGAGAAGAGCGCTCCATCTCCATGGAACTCTCCCAGGCATATCCACGCGATATCGGACTTATCTCCTACCAGCGGAAAGTGACCCACCCTAAAGGGAAAAACATCGTCATTGAGGAGCAGGTGGAAGGAACACTTCTGCCCACACTCAGCTTGATGACGGTAGAGAAGCCTGAATTTGGGGGCGATCGCATCCGCCTCGGGAACAACGTGCTGCTCAGCATTTCTGGTGACCTGCTTACCATCGAGACCGAAACCATTCCTGTCACTGATGCCAAGCTGCTCGCTGTATGGC
Organism: Spirochaetales bacterium; assembly: GCA_012519125.1. Taxonomy (GTDB): domain Bacteria; phylum Spirochaetota; class Spirochaetia; order Sphaerochaetales; family Sphaerochaetaceae; genus Sphaerochaeta. Next base: position 2,340 of record JAAYQY010000226.1, on the reverse strand, counting down.
CACATGAGGTATACCGAATCAGGATCAACTATCAGCACTCATTGATACTCACCCTCACCTGATACCATGTTTTATGACAAATTTTCCTGACAAATTTGCTCATATGGCAAGAACAACAATTGTCTTGTCATAAAACAGGCCCTAAAATCAAAACATCATCTATGTTTTACTCCCATCCCATTCTATACCCTTGAGGAGTTTGCCATGACAAAACGACGGGATCTGATCATACTGCTCGCCATCAGCCTCACTCTGGTATCTTGCGGAACCTTGTTCACAGCAGGAGGGTCAGAGTATCGCCAAGCCATGTCCGCATACCAAGCACAGGAGTATGAAAAATCGTTCCTCCTTCTCTCTGATGCCCTGCGCATCAACCCGACCTTTGAGGAAGCGCTCTCCATGTATCCTATTGTCTTCAATGAAGGTTCCAGCTTCTACCGTGTCATCATTGCCAACTCAGGCAACAAGCAAGACCTGGCTTCAGCTGACAGGCTCTGGACCGCTTACAAAAGTCTGTATGCCATGCATGAACGTGCCCGCATCGATGGGCGTGGGATAGTCGCCTTCGAAGATTATTCGCATACTGTGACAACATCCGGGCAAAAAGCTGCTGAGCTTTGGTTTGCCCAAGCAGAGCAGCTGGCATCCAACCCAAGCAGGAAGAACCAGCAAGAGGCTGTTGAAGCCTACGAGAAGGCCCAGCTCCGCTACCCCAGCCTCCCCAACCTTGCACAAAGGCTTGCCACCGCCCTCGACAAAGCAACAGTCTCGCTGATGGTGGTGGGAAATGGCCCTGATGATGCCTTCCATACCATGGTATTGGCCGATATCAAGAAGACCTTTGCGCAGGATAGATTTGTGAAGGTGATGGACAGCCCCAGTTTCCTCAATGCCTCCCATACCAAGGGTCCAACGGAATTAGCCATCGAACATGCGAGAGCAAACCAGGTACACTATCTGCTGGAAGTTATGGTGTACAACCGGACTGAGCAGATCATGCATGAGCAGCCAGTCCGTCTTCCCCGAGAAAACCCGCTCTTCGACGGCATCAAACGGACGATGGGCTACACCATCAAGAATACCGTTAGCTATCGGCTTTTCGATCTTTCGAACCTGAAAGTCATTGCCGGCAACACCTTTGCCAGTGAGGATGGCCCCTACACCTACGACTTCTCCTATGTGAAGGCGGAAGGCCTGAGAGAGCTCAATCTTGAGGGTACGGGCAAGAAAAACCTGCGCTTCATCACCACCAATACAGCACCGGAAATTGCCATTCCCATCATCAACCAGCTGAGAACCGGTTACTACAACATTCCTCGTCCTGCATCAATTCTCGATCCAACAGACCAGACCCAATGGTATGCCTACTATAAGAATCAATACCACTCTTTCTCAGAGCTCGCAAAGAAGGAGAGTGGAAGGCAGTTGTTCTATGCCATTGAAGTGGTGCACCACCGCTCAAATGACACCTACACCACTCTCGGTATGACCGTAGAAGAGGCAGTACAAGAATCGAAGGTGAACAGTGCCATCATGAACGCACTCAGCCATACGGCACGAGAACTCATCGAAGCAGAAAAACAGAGCCGGGGTAGTTCCTACCAGAAAATTGGGCAGGAAGTAGGAAAACTCATCAAGGACGTGTTCTAGGAATCCAATAAAAGCTCAGTACAACGCCTTCACAGATCATGAGGAAGGCGTTGTTTCATGGAAAGCAGCTCAAAATCCCAATCTGTTACCTGATAGCACCTTGTCTCATTTCATCCAAACAATTCCCAATTTTCCGTTTGACACCAAGTAATGACTGGGGTACAGTTATCCGTAGATAAAATAATTGGAGGCATTATGGCCACAGTACAACTCAAGAACATTTGCAAAGTGTACGATGGTGGAGTAAAGGCCGTCGACAACGTCAACATTGACATCAAGGACAGACAGTTTGTCGTCCTGGTCGGCCCTTCTGGTTGTGGTAAGTCCACGACCCTCCGCATGGTAGCAGGTTTGGAAGACATCACCAGTGGTGAGCTTTACATCGACGGGAACATGGTAAACGACGTTCCCCCGAAGGATAGAGACATCGCCATGGTATTCCAGAACTATGCTCTGTATCCCCACATGACCGTGTATGATAACATGGCATTCGGATTGAAGATCCGCAAGTTCCCCAAGGAAGAGATCGATCAGCGTGTACGTGAAGCAGCCAAGATCCTCGAGATCGAAGAACTGCTTGACAGAAAGCCCAAGGCCCTCTCCGGTGGACAGAGACAGCGTGTTGCAGTAGGCCGCGCAATCGTCCGCAAGCCCAAGGTATTCCTCTTTGACGAACCGCTCTCCAACCTC
>JAAYQY010000225.1 GCA_012519125.1 Spirochaetales bacterium | reverse complement strand
CGTGTGAAACTTCCTCGATCAGGCCATCGGTGCGGCCGTCACGATAGTGATAGCACAGCGACACCAGACTGCCTTTTGCATCAGTAAGCACGTAATCGACCCCCCAGGTATCAATCCCAATGGACACAATCTGCTCGCCGTACTGGGCAAAAGCTTTGCGAAGGCCTACCTTGATCTCATTGAACAGGCCCTGGATGTTCCAGTAGAACTCTCCCAGAATCTGATCGTTGTGGGTGACAAAACGGTGGACCACCTCAAAGCTGGAAAGGTCCCCAACCAGAACCCGCCCATTGGAGGCTCCCAAGTCGATGGCAATATGCTTCTTCATCCTTACTCCTTGACGCGCTTGGTGCAGTGCTCCATGAGATACTTCTCAGCCTCGGCATTCCAAAGACCATTGTGTTTCTCAACCAGTACCGCCAGTTCTGCAAAGACAGGATTGTCTTTGCCGAGCTCGGCCAGATCATCAAGAGCGGTGAGCGGAAAATCGAGATGGGTATACATCATCTTCTTGCCACCGGGGATGGAAGGAAGGTTGATGACCGCCTCGGGTACCGCGGAGAGCCCACCGATATGGGTCACCATGGCGGCTGGGTTGATCAGTCCCTTCTCCATCAGGGCAAGGGACTCACGCATGTCATCGGTATTGCCACCACTGGTCCCTACGATGTGAGTGGAACCATAGTGGACGTTGTAGAAGTTCATGGTGGCGGAGAAATCAGTCTTGTTCGGGCCGGCAAAGAAGTTCAGGCACCCATCCTTGGCCAGGATGGCATCAGCCTGCTCGACCAAAGCCCGTACCGGAGCCATGACCAGCACATCGTCATAGCCATGATTGTCGGTGAGCTCCATCATCGTTTTCACCGGGTCTGCAAGGCCCTTGGTGTTCAGGTAGATCAGCTCCACCCCGTTTGCCTTGGCATCCTCGAGGCTGTACAAGGACTGTGCCCTGGCAAGCCGTGCATCGTCGATATCAGTTACTACAAGTCTGCCAGGCTTGCGGCCGGTGTTGTGCAGTGCATAGTCGATGGCAGAGAGACCCATGGGGCCTACTCCGGCGAGGATGGCAAGGTTGCCTCCCTCCACGATGCCCATATCATGGACATAACTGCCGTTGGTGGTGTGATACATCGCATGGAAGGTACCAACCACACAGGAGACAGGCTCAGCAAGGCTGCCAAGGAAGAACGCATCCCCTTCATAGGGCAAGAGGCAATCGAGATCCATCACCTGGTGGGGAATCACAACGTAGGTGGCATCCCCTCCGATATAGCGGAACGAGTAGCCCGGTGCATCGAGCGTTCCCTGGTAGTTGAGAGCCGGCTGGATCGAGAACCGGGAACCCACCTTGAATTTGGATTTCCACTGCTCACCCACTTCCACAATCTCGCCACAGAACTCATGGCCGAGCATGATGGGATTCTTATCGATATCATTGGGTACCCTTTTGTGGCTGGCGCCCTGCTCTGCAGCCTTATGGTCGCTCATGCAGATGCTGTTGGTGACCACCTTGGCAAGGATTTCGTCCGATGCGATGGGAGGAAGCTCAAACTCCTCAAGTCTCAAGTCATTGGCTCCATACAGCCTGATAGCACGTGTTTTCATGGTATTCTCCTAGTTAAGCATGACCTGCCCGCCGGTTACCGGAACCGCCTGGCCTGTCTCGTATGTTTGTTCGACTATGTACAGGATCGCCTTCACGACATCTTCCGTCCTGCACCCTCGGTTCATGGGCACCTTGGCCTCATAAAACCGTCTCACGTCCGCAATCGTCTTGGCCCCGGGGACCTTGCCGGCTGCGAGATACTGCACGAACAAGCCCTTCTCAGGGTCCGACCAGAGCGGACCGTCCAAGAAGTTGCCCGGGCAGATGGCATTCACTTTGATATTGTCTTCGACCAGCTCCAAGGCAAAGCTCTGGGTCAGGCCGATCGTTCCGAATTTGGCTCCGGCATACGCTCCATTCTTGTTTGAACCTTCCAATCCCGATTTGCTGGAAATGGCAATGATGTCGGTGAAATAGGTTTTGGAGGCCAGATTCTGCAAGGCCAGCTGTTGGGAAGCAAACTTGGTGCAGATGAAAAAGCCAGTGTAGTCAACATTGGTGACAAACTGGAAATCCTTGAGGGCCATGCTCTTTACCGAGCCCGCTCTGAGCACCCCGGCATTGGAGACGAACAGGTCGAGAGAACCGGTCTGACTTGCCACCTCATCCATCATCTGCTCAACCGAGAGCTCATCGGTGACATTTACCGCAATGCTCTTGGCAACGGTGATGCAGGCCTCATAGTTCAGTTCATCGGCAAGCTTTTTCGCCCCTTCTGCATTCATATCTGCGATGTAGACGAAGGCACCGTGCTCGACAAGCGCACGCACCATTCCTTCGCCAAACCCTTGTGCACCACCGGTGACCAAGGCTATCTTGTCACGCACCACATCAGAGCGGCTGGTGGAAGGAGGAAGGACCGGAAGTGCACTCACTCCCTCGGCCCTCACTGCCTCGTCGTAGTTGGTACCCAAGCCAAACTGCAGTTCAAGTCCTTCAAAGCCAATGACAGCAGGATAGAGTCTCCTTGCCTCGGTATAGGCAGCAAGAAGGGTTTTCCATTGACCGATTTTCTCTTCGATTGAGTCACCCACCCGTGCCACAGGCAGGGTCAGGTCGACTTTCTTGCCTTCAGTTCGGTGGACAAACAGGCCCTTCTGGCCATCGAAGGTCAGACCCCGCAGGACGGGGGGCAACTCCTGCTCCAGGCGTAGGGTAAACTTCATGACAACTCCTTTTCTTCAAACTGATCAATCAGGGAGTACGGCTTGGTTGCATCCATCGCCCTCCCCAATGAGGCATAATAGGCGATTCTCTTGTCCAAACTGGCCTTGGCATGGGGATTGTCTTTGCTGAACAAGCCCAGGACAGGATTGACTGAAGAGAGCTTTTCATGGGCAACCAAGGCCCAGGCACTGTCCACCAGATGTCGGGCAGAGGGCAAAAGCAACTGGGGACAGTTCATGCTCTGTCTGCTTGAGTTGATGTCCACCCCGCTGATCTCCATCAAGCCACGCGCTTTGGCAAGCGTCTGCAGGCGCTTCATCTGTGCCTCGGTATTGCGGGGAGGCATGTACGTGATGGCAGGAAAGCCGATGTCAACCAAGAGGTCGAGCAACTGCTCAAGGAAATCGTCCTCGAACTTCTCTGCCTTCTTGTCCCCGGTGACACTCTGTGCAATGTCCCCCAGGTAGGCATAGGCTGCAATGGCGCCGATGCGGTTGGAGAAGGCAACCACCTCCCGCACATCAAGGCACTCCTCCCTGCCGGGCTGAATGAAGAAGCGCGGTAAAAATGAGCTCTTGAAGAGGCCCAAAAGGTCGTAGGCATAGTGTGGGTTCTGCTCATCCAACAAGAGGGTCGTCAGCTTTTCGGGAAGAGAGAGCCCTAGATCCTTCTTCAGGAAATCAACAAGCTTCTGACCCTTGCCCATCATCTGTATGCTCTGGTTTGCCATAGCGTAGAGAATATGGCGTTCTGTAACCGAACCACCCTCCTCGTGACGAGAGAGGGGCAGGACATCCCGCTCGAAGTCGAGATCGAAACCATACTGCCCGACAAGGGCCTGCAGCGCCTCCACCTGTGCCTTGTTACGCTTGTTGCGCACCTCCTGCAAAGGTTTGAGGAACTCAGCCACTTCATCAAGGTTCTGGCGGGGAACGCCGTGGATGCACAAGTAGGCAATGCCTTCGCTGTCAGGGTTGTTGATCTTCTTGTCCGAAAGCGGAGTGTCGAGGAAGCTGACACGAAGCTCAAAGCCTACCGTGCTTGCAAGGCCCAGATGCTGACAGGAAAGCAGCATTTCCTCTGCTGCACCGATGCTGTCATGATCGATGCTTCCCACAATGCCCAAGCCTGCCTTCCAGGCCGCATACGCGGCCGCAGAAGGCTCATAGGGGCTGAAGGAGTAGGTGGTGTGTACATGATTGTTCACCTCCTCCAGCGCTGTTCTTGACAGACTCCCCTCCCTGATGGCCTCACCTAGCTGGCTGGAAGCTTCCAAGCGAACCTGCTTGCTTCGGTCAGAGAGCTGTGCTTCCCACAATCGGATATCCATGCTTTGGTCACACTCCCTTCTTGCTGGTACGGGCGAACTCCCCATCGGTGTAGTTGTGCTTGGGCACATAATTCTGCAAGGGAAGAATCTGCTCATGGATGGCATCCAGAATGGAGCTGGCCTGGGCAAAGTAGTACTCTTCCATCTCAGCGGGTGGGGTGATCCAGTTCTTCGATCCGATGACAATCGGGGGAGCATCCAGAGCTTCGAAGGCAAGCCTTCCCAGATTCGATGCAACGGTATGCAGGTAACTGCCCCGTTCGCTGCTGTCGGTAACCAGGACACAACGGCCGGTCTTCTTCACCGACTCCACCAAGATCTCGTACTTGAGGGGGTTGATCCACCTCAGGTCGATCACCTCAGCCTCAAGACCGAGCTTTGCAAGCTCATCGGCCGCCTTGGTCGCCGTATAGAGGGCTGGTCCCAAGGCAATGAGGGTGATGTCCTTGCCCACCCGCTTTATCGCAGGCTCTCCCTCTGGAATCTCATAGTAGCCTTCGGGAACTCCTTCCTTGACAAACATCTCTCCGATGCCGTAGAGCTTCTGGCTCTCAAAGAAGACCACCGGGTCGGTACCGCGCAGGGCGTAGTTGAGCATGCCCTTCACATCATAGGGGGTTGCAGGATACATCGCCTTCAAGCCTGGTACGCTTGCAACCATGCTGGTCCACTCCTGGGAGTGTTGGGCACCGTACTTGTTGCCGACCGAAACACGGAGCACCAGCGGCATCTTCAGCACACCAGCACTCATCGCCTGCCACTTGGGCATCTGGTTGAACACCTCGTCCCCTGCACAACCGAGGAAGTCACAGTACATCAGCTCGACAACCGCTCTTCCTCCTGCCATGGCATATCCAACGCCACTGCCGACAATGGCACTTTCGGAGATCGGGGAGTTGAAGAAGCGTGAGGGAGGAAGCAGTTCGGTCAGGCCACGATAACAGGCGAACGCACCACCCCAGTCACGATGATCCTCTCCATAGGCAACCATCGTGGGATCGATGGCGAAGCGATGCACCATCGCCTCAAAGACCGCATCACGATACTGGTACTGGCGGGCCGAGGGAAACTCCTTGCCACTCTCGTCATAGGCATAGCGGCTGCGCTTGGCTATCTGCTGTACACGCTGATTCTCCTCAAGCGTTTGCAGCATGACAGGTTCGGCGCTGTCCAGCTTCTCCACACTGCCGTTGGAGAACATGACGGACTCGATGAAGGCCTCATCAACCATCGGGCTGAGAACGGGGTCGACCGTGATCTCAAGGGTCTTGCGCATCTTCTCCTCAAGCTTTGCATCAAAGGCATCAAGGTCTGCCTGGCTGACCAGCTTGTTCTCAATGAGGTAGTTACCGTAGGAGACGATGGGATCCTGGTTGCGGAACGCTTCCACCTCTTCTTTGGTGCGGTAGGTCATCGCATCGCTGGGGCTGTGGCCGCTGTAGCGGTAGGTCAGCGTATCGAGGAAGGCAGGGCCTTCCCCCTTGAGCAGGAGAGCCTTCTTCCTTGCGGTTGCATCAGCAACGGCCAAGGGATTGAAGCCGTCGACCCGCTCGGTATGCATCGAGTGTTCGTTGATACCGGCTGCAACTCGTGCAGCCACCTGGTAGCCCATCGTCTCTCCGATCGGCTGGCCACCCATGGCATACAGGTTGTCGAAACAGTTGAGCATGAAGGGAGGATAGCCAGGGTTCTCCTCCCAAAGAGTCTTGTACTGGTCCATGGAAGAGAGGACCAAGCCTTCATAGACCGGACCGCGTGCCAAAGAGCCATCTCCGATATTGGCGATGACGATGCCCTTCTTGCGGTTGATCTTCTTGTAGAGCGCAGCACCTACAGCGATGGTGCACGAGCCACCGACGATTGCGTTGTTGGGCATCGAGCCGAAGGGCTTGAAGAAGGTGTGCATCGAACCACCAAGACCTGCATTGAAACCGGTCTTCTTGGCATAAATCTCAGCAAGGGCCCCGTACAGCACAAAGTGCTCAGCGAGTTCTTTGACACTCTCGGCCGGGAAGTGTTTCTCCACCACCTTGAAGGTCTCTCCATCCATGAAGGATTGCATGATGGAGAGCAGCTCTGCATCCTCCATCTTGTGGATGGCAGAAAGGCTCTTTGCCAGGATCTCCCCGTGGCTGCGATGGCTTCCGAAGATCTGGTCCTCAGGATCGAGCACCATTGCCTGTCCGACTGCAGCACTCTCTTGGCCTGCACTGAGGTGGGCAGGTCCCTTGTGGTTGTAGGAGATGCCCTGATACACACCCTCTTTCTTGATGGTGTCGAGCATGGTCTCGAACTTTCGGATCAGCAGCATATCGTAATAGGCACGGATCAAGCGATCCTTGCCGTACAGCTTGAGTTCCTTCTTGAAATCACTCTGATAATGGTTGACTGGAATCGGAGCGATGGTGAGCGTCTGCTTCTCCCTGATTTTTGCAGGGTCGAATGGAAGGGTTCTGGACATGTAAAATCTCCTTATCTGTAACCCGTTAGAGGGTATGGTCGAGTGCGAAACAAGCGTCCTTGATCAGTTCTGATACGCTTGGATGGGGGAATACGATCTCTTTGACATCCTGTACACGCAATTCAGCCTCAATGAGGGCCGAAGCACCCCAGATCATCTCACTGCTGTACGGTCCGAGCAGATGGATACCTACGATGGTTTGGGTATCGCGATGGCAAATGACCTTTACCAGGCCTGCGGCTTTTTTGCCATGCTCGGCTAGAAAGCGTCCATTTGCACGCATCTGCACCGTCTGGGAGCGTACCGGAATGCCCAGCTTCTCAGCTTCGCTCTCCGTCATGCCGGCCCCAGCCGACTCCGGGTTGCCGTAGACAGCCCAGGGGATTGCATGGTAGCGCATGCGCATCTGCTTGTTGCCAAAGATGTTTGCGACAGCCACTTCCGCCATGCGCGAAGCGCTGTGGGCAAGCAGGGAACGGCCGTTCACATCGCCAATGGCATAGACGGTGGAGAGGTTGGTCTGCATGCGGTCATTGACCACGACTCCCCTGCGGTCGATATCCAGTCCCAGCTGCTCCAGGCCCTGGGTGTTGGGCTTCCTGCCTACACTCATCAAAACCAGCGAGGCGGGAACCGCCTGCTTCTCTCCCTTGGCATCGGTATAGCGGACTTCTTCCGCCGTTATCTCCTCAACCTTGCAGCCGAGATGAAAGTCAACGCCCTTGAGCTCACGTCGCATGAGCTTTGCAAACTCAGCGTCCATCATCGGAAGAATCTCACTCATCATCTCGATGACGGTGACCTTGGTCCCGATCATGGAGAAGAAGGAGGCAAACTCAATGCCGATGACCCCGCCGCCGATGACGACCAGGGAGGAAGGAATCTCGGTAAGTGTGAGAATCTGGTCGCTGGTCAGCACATGCTCAAGCTTGGAACCGGGAATCGGGGGAACGAAGGGGGAAGAGCCGGTGGCAAGTATCAGATAGGAGCCTTCATAGGTGGTCTCTCCCACCTGGATGTGATGAGCATCCAAGACCTTCGCCTCACCAAAGACCACGGTCACCTTGTTCGCTTTCATCAGGTACTCAATTCCGCTTCTCAGCGTCTTGATCGTCTCTTCCTTCCATGCCATGGCATCGGCAAGACTGAAGGTGACACCTTCGGCTTTCACCCCGAAGCGCTCCCCTTCCTGGGCATGACGATACTGCTTGGCACTGTTGAGGAGGCTCTTGGTCGGAATGCATCCACGATTGGTGCACACCCCACCGAACTGGTCCTTCTCGACCAGCAATACCCGCTTGCCCAAGGCACCGGCCCGTTCTGCAGCCACATAGCCGCCGGGGCCACTGCCGATTACCATCAAATCATACATTTCCATGCAAACGCTCCTACAAGGCCAACAAGAGGTCTATCTTGGCTATGTTGTCCATCAGACTGCGCAAAAAGCGTGCTGCATCAGCACCATCAACAGCCTGGTGATCCATCGTAAGCGACAAGCCGATATGCTCGATGAACGCAACATCGCCATCCTCATCTTCTACCGGTTTGAGAGCGATGGTGCCCACTCCAAGGATTGCAACCTCAGGGACATTGAGAACCGGGGTGAACGCTTCTATACCGAAGGAACCGACATTGCTGACGGTAAAGGTGGAACCGGTCAGATCATCCGGCGCAATGCTTCCGTCCTTGCATTTGCCGACCAGAGCCTTGGTCTGGAGCGATAGCTGCTTGAGACTGAGCACATCACTGTTTCTGAGCACGGGAACCAAAAGGCCCTTGGCCGTATCGGTTGCAACGCCCAGATGGACATGGGAATACCGCAGGATCTTGTCACCCAGAAAGTGTGCGTTGAAGGCGGGAAACTGCTGCAAGGTTCTGGAAACAGCAAAGAGGACCAAATCATTGATCGTGATGCCGCCAAGCCCAAGCTCTGCACTGCTTGCTTTGAAACCGGCACGCAGGCGCTTGAGGGCCCGGGCATCGGCCCAGGCATGCAGCGAAAGCTGGCAGGTGGAATGGATCGACTCCATCATCCTGCGTGCAGTCACCTTGCGTACGCCCTTCACCGGAATCTCAGTAACCTCTTCGGCGGGTGCTGCAGCTACGGGGGAGGTCGAGGCAACCAGATCGGAAGCGAGCACCCTGCCTCCTATGCCACTTCCCTGCTGGGGAGCTGCAAGCCCCTCATCCAGAGCCTTTTGGCGTGCAAGCGGGGAGAGCGGCTGGCCTTTGGCAGCGAGTACATCACGTTCGATGATCCTGCCCTTCGGCCCGGATGGCTGCACAGCAGAGATCAGCAGCCCTTCCTTCTCTGCGAGTGCTTTGGCCCGAGGGCTTGCGCCCACTGCTTGCACAGCAGATACAGAAGCAGCAATCGGGGCGGCCTTCGTCTCAACGACCACAGCCTCAGGTTTCGGCTT
>JAAYQY010000224.1 GCA_012519125.1 Spirochaetales bacterium | reverse complement strand
CCTGAAGAGGATACACCACGTGTTCCCCAACGGCAAATTGTACTTTTTCCTGCGGTAAATCCATAGCACAAGTATATCCGATTTTTTCCGTTAAAACAAGGCGACTCATTGCAAACTCTTCGGAGCTCTGGATAGCCTCTCAGCAAGAAAATACGGTATAGTGAAGCCATGAAACACAACACGCGACGCTGTGGGGTGCTGATGCACCCGACTTCCCTGCCCTCCACCCATGGAATCGGTTCCTTGGGCGATGAGGCCTTTGCATTCATCGACCTTTTGAGCCAAGCACAAGTCAGGCTGTGGCAGATACTTCCCCTTGGGCCCACCGGCTATGGAGACTCCCCGTATGCCGCCCGTTCTTCCTTTGCGGGAAACGAGCTTCTCATCGATCTGAAAAGCCTAGCCTATGACGGCTATCTTGATGTGGAGGATGTGCTATTTGCCCCTGTTTTTCCTCTTGACCGAGTGGACTACGGAAAGGTGAGAGCATATAAGGAACCCCTCCTTGAAAAGGCAGCTGATCTCTTCCTTGATGAAGCAGAAGAGTCGGAAAGATCTGCCTACGAAGCATTCAAGAACGAAAATGCCTGGTTTCTTGACGATTATGCACTCTATCAGGTGCTCTGCAGGGTATACAACGACTCTCGGTGGTTTGAGGTTTGGCCAGCAGAACTTCGACTTCGCAAACCCTCTGCCCTGAATACGGTGAAAAAGACGTATGGAATGGAGATCGAACGGATCAAAGTCCAGCAGTACTTCTTCTTCACCCAATGGGCCAAGCTCAAAGCATATGCCAACACCCACCAAGTGCAAATCATCGGAGATATTCCCATCTTTGTCGCTCCCGACAGTGTAGATGCCTGGGCAAACCGCCATCTCCTGAAAATGGACAAGCATGGCAGACAGACGGTCTCAAGCGGAGTTCCCCCCGATGCCTTCTCCGCCGATGGCCAGCTGTGGGGAAATCCCGTCTATGACTGGGAAGCGCATCGCAAGGAGCAGTTCAGTTGGTGGATCAAGCGTATTGAGGAGACCCTCAAGAGCTGTGACATCATCAGGATCGACCACTTCCGTGGTTTTGCCGCCTATTGGGAAGTACCTCAGGGCGAAAAGACGGCAATGAACGGATCTTGGGTGAAAGCCCCCGGAGAGGAGCTCTTCGTTGCCCTGAAAGAGAAACTTGGGGAGAATCTTCCGATCATTGCTGAGGACCTTGGGGTCATCACCGAGGATGTGGAGGCCCTGCGCGATTCGAACAACTTCCCTGGCATGAAAATCCTACAGTTCGCATTCAATGTGGAGCATGGTACGCTGGATGCAACCAACGCTTACCTGCCACACAACTGTGAGTACAACAGTGTCATCTACACCGGGACGCATGACAACAACACCTCCCGAGGATGGTATGAGAGTCTGGATGGCCTTACCCAAGATCTGGTTCGCAGATACCTGGAGTGTCCGGACGACCAGGTGGTATGGCAGCTGATCAGGCAGATGTTGCTCTCCTCCTCCAAGGACGCCATCCTGCCGATGCAGGACTGGCTTGAGCTGGGGCAGGAGGGGAGGATGAATATCCCCTCCACCTGCGGAACCAGCAACTGGAGCTGGAGAGCGTCGAGCTTGCAGCTCGATGCCTGGAGAATCGACCGGCTTCGCTCCCTTATCGAGATGAGCGGAAGAACAGGAGCCTAGATCAGGGTTATCAGATGGGCGAGCAGGCTGGCAAGATCGGCCTGCTCGATCTGTTTTTGCACCCTTTCGATCGTACTTGCATCGTAGGCGAGGCCGATCAATGCGTTTGCAACCCGAGTGGCCAACGTCGTGTCCAATGCATCTGTGTAAAGTTTGACCTCAGAGATGACTCCCTTCTCCACCTGCACGTGGAGCGTAACCTCCCCCCACTCGAAGCGATGGGTAAAGGAGTGGGTGAACTGGGGAGTATTCTCCAAGATAAGTGAGCGGTCACCAAACAATCGATAGTTTGCCTGGGCTTGCTCAAGCGTAGCAAAATCCACTGTTTGGATGTCGGTTGGACCGAATTTTTGGATGAAAGCATCAATCAGGGCTTGCTGCACCAAGTCACTGGAGATATCATCCCGAGCTTCTGCAAGGTTTCCTACTCGTGAAGCGACCGATTTGACTGCCTTCGAGGCAAGCTTTGTTGAACTCGGTGTCAAGTATTGACTCATCACCGAGAGATCGCTTCGAATCAGCAAGGTCCCATGATGACAGAACTTGTTCGCAGTCGTCTGGAAGGCGTTGCCGGAAACCTTTTTGCCTTGAAAGAGTATGTCGTTGCGTCCGGACAACTCACACGTAATACACAGTGATGAGAGCGCATCAAGCAGAAACGAGAAGTTTTCCTCCTTGCTGCTTGTCTCCTTGTTCCCTATCAGCGTAAAACAAAGGTTGCCGCGGTCGTGGTAGACTGCCCCCCCACCGCTGTGGCGGCGGACCAACTGGACCTGCTTCTCTTCCATCTTCTGGAGATTGCACTCACTGAACGGATTCTGGAAACGTCCGATGACAATGCATGGGTCGTTTTCCCAGAGATAGAGCACATGGTCGTAGTCGAGGGTGAGCAGGTACGCTTCCCCTGCCAGATTGGCAGCACAGTCGTGTGATTCAGCTACGTAGATTGCGTTCTTCATGTGCATACTTTACTTACCTTGGGCGCGCTATGCTATACTCCTTTGCATGAATATCATCCTTTTTCCTGCCTTGGAGGCAGAAAATGTCCTCAGCATGACCGATGAACGGGCCCTCCACATCAAAAAAGTGCTTCGGCTCAAAGAGGGTGACAGCTTTCAAGCCGGCATCATCAACCAAGGCAAAGGAAAGGCCACCATCACCCGTATCAACGAGCAAGAGATTGCATTCACCTTTGCAATGGATGACAAGACAGGGACGAAGCTCTATCCGGTCACGCTCTTGGTCGCTCAAGTACGCCCGATTTGCATGCGTAGGATCTTGCGTGAGGCGGTGAGTCTGGGAGTACGGCGGATTATGCTCACCCAGACAGAGACCGGGGAGAAGTCGTACGCCCAGGCAAATCTCTACACCAGCGGCGAGTACCAATCCATTCTCGTTGATGGGGCGATGCAGAGCGGGGAGTGTGCCGTGAGCGAGGTGGTTTTTGCCTCCTGCGTACGGGAAGCCCTTACCATGCTAAAGTCCGACTCCACCAAGATAGTCCTGGATAATGTGCGTCCCGGTGTGCCGCTTTCAACGCTTTCTCTCTCTTCTCAGCAGGACGTGGTCTTGGCCATAGGCGGAGAACGGGGCTTCACCGAAGCTGAACGAGATCGGTTTCAAGAAGCCGGCTTTCTGTTT
>JAAYQY010000223.1 GCA_012519125.1 Spirochaetales bacterium | reverse complement strand
TCATCAAGAGTCTTTACATCAATGAGGTAGAGATCGATATACGGATCAATGAGCTTCAATCCCTCTATCGATTCAAAGCCGCTGCTGTTCCAAACCACATCCAGTGTCAGGCCCTCTTTCCGTGCAAGCTTCAATGCCTCGATGATCGAAGGAATGAAATGGGTACCGGTAACCATATTGATATTGGCCGCCCCCATTTCCTGCAAGCCCAGCATAACCTGGGCAAGTTCTGCGATGCTGAGTTCAATGCCCAGGGCAGCAGAACCCTGCTCACCTCGGTTGGAGATCTGATGATTCTGACAGTAGGCACAGTGCAAGGGACAGCCGCTGAAGAAGATCATCCCCGATCCATGTTCGCCGGTTACCGGCGGCTCCTCCCCCTTGTGCAAGCCTGACCATGCTATGCGAACCGTTGAGGTTTCCCCGCAACGACCCCGTTCTCCCGCAAGACGGTCAACCTCACAGTAATTGGGACACAAACGACAATGCTGATACGCCTCAGTGGCAGAGTATTCAAAAAAAGTGGTCATGGGCAAAGTGTACAGAAAACACCTGCTTTATGACCAGTGGATAAGCAGATTCATTTGTTCTGCCTTACTATTATTCTTTTTTCGGTATATTACAATGCTTACTATTCAATCCTGTTATGCATCACGAGCAAGAACGCTTGACCGGCAAGGGCAAATTCACCACTCTTATAGCATGGCTTTATGGGATCTCAAGCAAAAAGCACCCTCTCCCCAGCAGGAAGAACGATTCATCCTCTCCATTGACGGAGGTGGGATGCGTGGCATCATCCCTGCAGTGCTGCTTGCAAAACTTGCATCCCTTCTGGAAAACCTGGGGGACAACCGCCCCCTGTACTCCCACTTTGACCTGATCGCAGGCACCTCCACAGGAGGTCTGCTGGCACTTGCTCTGGGTGCTCCGGTCGAAAAATCCAATCTAGAGGTGGATAGCCGGTACATCAGCTACATCTATGAGCAGCAAGAGCGAAGTTTCTGGGAGAAGCTGAGAGGCAAGAAGGAGGAGGAGCTTCTCTTGGGAACCCTCCCCTTTGGGATTGATGTATCTACCTTGGAATCTCTCTATCTGAAGCAGGGGAAGCAGATTTTCCCCAAAAGCCAGGGGCGGATTTTCAGCCAGATATTCATTGACAAGTATGATGAAGCACCGCTTGAACGCTTTCTCAAGCACATTTTCAAGGATATTCCACTTTCAGAGGCAGTTGTCCCTACCCTGGTTGTCTCCTACGACGCATCCAAAGGGAAGCCGTTTCTCATCAGCTCCATGGACTCCCATCAGTTCCTCTTCTGGGAAGCTGCCCGGGCTACCAGTGCAGCTCCCACCTTTTTCAAGCCTGCCTACCTCTATGACCGTCAGGAGCAAATGATGCAAACCCTGATCGATGGCGGAGTGGTGGCGAACAACCCTACGCTTTTTGCCTATAAGGAAGCAAAGAAGCTCTACCCGGATTGCAAGAAATTTCATATTCTCAGCCTCTCCACAGCCAGCAGCGACTTCACATTCACCGTCAGTGGGGCTGGAACGGGTGTCATCGGGTGGATCGACCCGGCAAAGGGTGCTCCGATCCAGAAAATCTATGCTACCTCCCAGATGCAAGTGGTAGATCAGATAGCCCCTATGATTGAGGACATGGCCTATACAAGAGTGCATGGGACGCTTGGTGAAGAGTATAAGCTCGATGCCACCAACCCTCTGGCCCTCGCTTCCATGAGTCAAGGCGCACTGCAGATATTTCAGGAGAATGAGACGGCAATCCAAAGCTTTGCAGAGAAATTGTCCAAACGGGCCAAGTTCGATCAGCTTGAACTGGGGCCAAAAGAAGTGGTGGTACCGGAGCAGAAGCAAGAGCTCTCCCTCCCGCCACCAGAGCTCTCACACAACAGCGCCCTCTCTTCCTACTACTCTTTCTTGCAACGATATCATTTGGATGAGGAGAAAACATGAGCACCCATCCCAAGCAAATTGCATTGGAAGGGGTCCTGAGAAAGCTATTTGACGATCTGGATCACTATCTTGAAGACACCTTCCACGAACGCTATCCCTTGCACCCCAATCGGCCGGCACGGGGAAAAGCGGCATCGGTGGCATACGATGGGCTCTTTTCCACCGGCACGCAGTTCACCCTCGGGTATGGGAGCAAGCATGGACGGGGATACATCGTGTCGGTGGAAATCAGGACGCTGTCCCGCGTCAAGGATGAGGACAAGCAAGAGATCGAAGAAGCTGCCATGACCTACCTTCGGTCGCGGATCAAGACTTACTTTCCCGACCGGGCCATCGAGCTGAAACAGGATGGGAACGTCTACAAGCTGGTAGGGGATTTTTCCCTCGGCTCTTCGAGCAACGCATAAAGCCCTCGAGCAAGCTTCGTTCGAGCCTCCTCGGCAAAGCGGGCAAACCGCTTGGGCCTCGTGCCCTGTGCATCATCGCTGACAACGCGAAGCAAGGAACACGGGAGCTGGTGAAGATGCGAGGCAAGGGCAACCGAATATCCTTCCATGTCAGCGAGGGCGATACCCAATTCCGATGCAAGCTCAGGATGTTGCTCACGCTCACTGCGAAGCAGGAACCTATCGGCTGTACCGAACACCGCTGGCGCAAATCCCTCCAGCGGGGGTGCAAACAGATCCAAGGTTCCCTTGGTGACCGTGCCTTCGGGACCGAAGGTGTCCCCCCAAGCCAACTTGAATCTTCTCAGGTCAAGATCGTACTGCACAACCCTGGTTGCAATCAGTGCAGAACCAATTTCCAAACTTGGATCGACAGCCCCTCCAAAACCCAACAAGATGACCTGCTTCGGTTGGTAGGTGAGAATCGCCTGCATGGTGGCCAGAGCACTTGCCACCTTGCCAACTCCGATAAGGGTTCCGAGTACTCGTTTTCCTGCAATCGAAACCGGCTCATCAAGCTTTGTTAGGATGCCTTCCAATTCATGTTTCAAGGGGGCAACCACCAGGACGTCAAGCTCCATAGGATACCTTTCGCTGTGCAAGGTCGGCAAAAATGAGCGAAGGCATAACCCCATGACGGCGTTCATACCCTGCAAGCAGCGTACGCTCGATCGCAAGAGATGTATAGGTGGCAGAAGCCATTACCGCAGTTCGGAAGGACTCCTTATTAAGTAAGAAACCAAGCAGAAGACTGGCAAACAGATCCCCGCACCCAGGATAGGATGCATGCATGTGCTGATAGGGAACCAGGAACTCCGTCTT
>JAAYQY010000222.1 GCA_012519125.1 Spirochaetales bacterium | reverse complement strand
TGTAGGCCTGTAATCGAATTGGATAGGCTATCTTCATGCTTCCTCGTTCTCCTGTATCGTATCCGCTTCGAACCGCTGTCGGTCGATATCCGAGAGCTTTGGCAACGCACTGATGCTGCTGAGGTTGAACTCGAAGAGGAATTTTCGTGACGTTCCATAGAGACAGGGATGGCCGGGAACGTCCTTTCGGCCAACTACCTTGATGTACTCCCGTTCCCTCAGCAACCTGATGATCGTATCGCTGGCAACCCCACGGATATTATCAATCTCCCTTCGGGTTATCGGCTGGCTGTAGGCAACAATGGAGAGAGTTTCCAAAGCTGCCCTGGAGAGGCGCCTGTCGACACGCTTTCCATAGCAACTGCGGAGCTTGTCATGAAGATCTGCAGAGGGAAGAAACTGATAGACTCCCTGGCTTTCCACCAAGTCCAAGCCGTGGAGAAATCGAGCATAATGCTCCTTCACCTCTTCGAGGGCTGCTATTGCGCCCTCTTCGGACAAGGAGGTCATTCTCATCAGTCGTTCCAAGCTCAAAGGTTCATTCTCCAAAAAGAGAATCACCTCTGCCAAGCGTGCCTCTGTACTCAAGAGGGGGCCTTGCTCCAGCATCACGTTGCCGGCTTGCCTCTTCTTCTCCACTACCCATGCTCCTATTCATCATCGTCAAGATTGATCTGCTCAACCTCACTTTCATCATCATACAGAAAAATGCGACCGTCGTCAGCAGTTGCGACTGATGAATCTGCATCTTGCAAAGAATCTTCTGCAAAAAAGCGTGCTTCCTCATCCTCGCTGATGGAAATTGGGACAAGAAAAGCTTCTTCCCCATCAAGATCCTCATCAAACACCTCGTCAAAGTCTTCCTCGAACAACCCTTCCCGCTTTCGTATCAAAATGGGTGAGAATGGTTTCTCCTGCACCAGCGTAATCATCCTAAGCTTGCAGGCATCAAGGATTGCCATGAAAGAGCAGATGATATGCAGCGCATTATCCAGGTGGATGATCAGCTGTTCAATGGTGAAGTATTCACAGGTTTCAAAGAGCTCCTGCATCAGGGCAATCTTCTCATTCACCGTGACAGACTCATACACGTTGAAGACCTTGTTCGGTGTGATGGTAGTCATCAACCGTGTGAACGTCGAGAGAAGGTCGGAGAGCGAGATGTCACCAAAGAGCTCCTCATCACCGAACGGAAGTCGGAATTGTGAGCTTTTCCGGCTGATGAACAGTTCACCACTGGTGTTGGTGTTGGTCAGCAACTCGGTGTATTTTCGGAATTTCTGATACTCAAGCAAGCGTTCGACAAGTTCTTGGCGGGGATCTTGGTACTCCTCATCGAATTCGAGATCGACCGGAAGCAACATTCTGCTCTTGATATACAAAAGGTCGGCAGCCATCTTGTAGAACTGGGTGAGATCCCCGAGTTGGACAACTGCTTGCGCATCCTTGAGGTAGGAGAGAAATTGCTCGGTGATCTCCCCGATGGGAATATCATAAATATTTACTTCGGATTTTTGGATGAGAAAGAGCAAAAGATCCAGCGGACCTTCGAAAATCGGAGTATGGAACGTTTTTCCATCGCGCTCCTGCTCTGTTGTTCTCTCCATCTCTTGCACACCACACCCCTGGACCCAAGTATAGCCAAGCTGGGCCATGATGACAAGAAAGCGGGCTCAACGCCCGCCTTCTGCCTGCTATTTTTCTGTTTCAGCCTTATCGGCCTTCTTCTCTTTCACTTTCTTGGGGAACATCAGCTCCCTCAGCCTGACATCAAGGTCTGCAACGATGTCGGGGTTGTCCTTCAGGAAGTCGAGGGTCTTGTCCCTGCCCTGCCCGATTTTCTCCCCATTGTAGGAGTACCATGAGCCGCTCTTTTCAAGCATCTCATACTTGAGCGCTGCATCGAGTACGCTGGAGATGTAGCTGATGCCCTCTCCAAACATGAGATCGAGCTCAACTTTCTTGAACGGTGGGGAAACTTTATTCTTTACCACCTTGATCCTGACACGGTTTCCGATGATATCATCAGCTCCCCTGCTCAGCGATTCGATTTTCCTTACCTCAATGCGTACTGAGGCATAGAACTTCAGCGCATTGCCGCCGGTGGTTGTCTCAGGATTGCCGAACATGACACCGATCTTCATTCTGATCTGGTTGATGAAGATGATGGTGGTGTTGCTCTTGGACAAAAGACCGGTGAGCTTTCGCAGAGCCTGACTCATCAAGCGCGCTTGCAGACCCATGTGGCTGTCACCCATGTCTCCATCGATTTCAGCTTGGGGCGTAAGAGCTGCCACCGAGTCCACCACGATGATGTCCACCGCACCACTTCGAACCAGTGACTCTGCTATCTCAAGGGCCTGTTCTCCGCTATCCGGCTGGCTGATCCAAAGCTCATCGATGTTGACACCCAGTTTCTTTGCATAGGAGGGATCCATGGCATGCTCAGCATCGATGAAGGCGGCGATGCCTCCCATCTTCTGGCTTTCGGCAATAGCATGCAAGGCAAGTGTGGTCTTACCACTGCTCTCAGGTCCATATATCTCAATAACCCTGCCTCTGGGATAGCCACCGATACCGAGCGCCTCGTCGAGCAACAGGGAACCGGAAGAGATGTATCCGATGTCCATTGAGTCCTCGTTGTCTCCAAGCTTCATCAGCGATCCCTTGCCGAACTGCTTGTCGATCTGCATCCTGGTGGCTTCCAAAGCCTCCCGTTTATGGGCCAGATCGGTAGGGAATGACGTTTCTTTACTCTTTGCCATATGTTGCTCCTCAGGCTTTATCTGCCATGCCCACTAAGTGAAAAGCAGGCACTTCTTGCTTCAGATTCACGATTGCAGCATGAACGTAACCGGACCATCATTGGTATAGGTTACCTCCATGTGTGCACCAAAGGTGCCGCTTTGCACGAAAAAACCCTCAGATCTGAACAGTTCAAGACTCTTCTGATACAAAAGGTCGGCATCTTTTGGATCGGCTGCTTCATCATACGACGGCCGATTCCCTTTGGAAAGGTTTGCCACCAGCGTAAACTGGCTGACTACCAACATTGAAGCTGCCACCTCTTTCGGTGACAAGTTCATTTTCCCCTTGTCATCGCTGAAGATGCGCAACTTCATGATTTTCGTGCATAACCATTGCAGTTTTTCCAGAGAATCACCCTTCTGTACTCCCAGATAGATGAGCAGACCAAAACCGATCTTGCCTACCACCTTTCCGTCAACAGACACCTGGGCATCCTTGACCCGCTGGATCACTGCCTTCATAGGCCCTTCATCTGCTGAACAAACAGCTTTCTGTCAGCTGCGGTAAAGAAGGCATTCCCGCATACGGCAACGTCAGCCTTTGCCTCAACGATTGTGCTGACGGTGGACAAGTTTACCCCGCCATCTACGCTGATCAGGTAGGAATACCCTTTTGCTTGCCGAATTTCGGCAAGCTGGGTCACCTTCTCCAACGTGGAAGGAATCAGAGCCTGTCCGCCGAACCCCGGATTGACTGTCATGACAAGAATCAGGTCGACCATATCAAGGATCGGTTCGATCGCGCAAACCGGTGTCGAGGGGACGAGGGAGATGCCGGCTTTGCATCCACTGGATTTGATCATCTGCAGGGCCCTGTGCACATGACGGGTGGCTTCCCCATGCACGGTGATATAATCACTTCCGCTCTCGGCAAAGAGCTGGATGTATCGCTCAGGTTGCTCGATCATCAGATGGGTATCGAAGACCAGATCTGTGTGTTTCCTAAGGTCCTTGATGAATTTTGGTCCGAAGGTGATGTTCGGTACAAACATGCCGTCCATGACATCAAGGTGCACCCAATCTGCACCACTGTTTTTGATGGAGGCCACTTCCTCAGCAGTCCGCGAAAAATCAGCAGAGAGCATACTTGGGGCTATAATCAATGATGAATGTTCCATATCCCATTTATAGCAGGTAGCAGGACGTTTTGCAACGTCCTCTTCCTGCATTGTACTATATATTTGTTAATATGTTTACAGTGCTTGGGTGAAATCAATTGCTCGAATATGCTATTCATGGTATAGTAGGAATATCTGAGAGAAATAACAAACCCGAGCAGACTTTGACCCGGTCTGCCCGGTTTCTTTTACGTCTGAGAAATGGACAAATATGTTTGGAGGAAGCCATGGGATTCCAGGAGATTGAGAACTTACTGAAAGAAGAGCAATGGACAAGGACAACCGTCAATACGTATACGGTTACAAGTTTCCAAGGGCTGGATGCCCAGCTCTCTTCGCTCGATGAGGAACAGAAAACAGAGGCAAAGGCCCTGTGTGATAAACACCTGTCCGAGAAGGAGCGCAACAGTATCATAGCTATGTACATCAGCGGTTCCATACAGCTTGAGCGCAGGGGTGCTGATGACTATCTGCAGCTGCTCAATCTTATTGAGATGTTCATTGACAACAAGAAATGGAACATCGTTGAGCTCTTGTGCCAGAAAATACTCTCCAAGAGTGAAAACAAGCATGCTATTCGCTTGCTTGCGGATTGCTATGAGCAAACCGGCAAGGAAGAGGAGAAATTCGGCCTTTGGGAGCGTTTGGTCAAAGTCGATTACGACGAAGTCGAAATCGTTCGTCAACTGGCTGTGCACACCCTGCAAAAAGGCAATAAGGACAAGGCAAGCGCCTATTACAAGAAAGCCGTCCATCGTCTGATCAAGCGAAAGGACGTCTCATCGGTGCGCTCCCTGTTCTCCTCTTTGCTTGAGATT
>JAAYQY010000221.1 GCA_012519125.1 Spirochaetales bacterium | reverse complement strand
TGCAGCAGTATGCTCCTCCTTTGGAAGTGTACCGAAAGCCTGCCAATACGTTCACTGCAGACTTTGTGGGATCGCCAAACATCAACTTGGTTGAGGGGGTGGTTACCTCAGCACATCCCACCGTGATTCGCATTTCTGAGCAGGTTTCCCTTCAGTTTTCTGCAACCTCTCCGATCTCCATGACAGAGGGTCAAGCGGTAACCTTGGGACTGCGCCCGGAGCACATCACCATTGCCGATGATGCCGAAGCGATGGCACAGGCAGAGATCATCAGTTCCCTACCATCGGGCATGGAAACCATCATCGCCTTGGAGATGGACGGAAAGAAGTTGCACTCTGTGGTCTTCGGAGATCTGGATTTTGAAGTAGGCAAGCAGGTTGGTCTATCGTTTGCCCATGGCCTGTTCAACCTCTTTGACCAAAAGAGTGGAAACAATCTAGGGCAAGGAACGCTGAGCAAGGCATAAGCATGGAGATACAACTGTTTCGTTCTCACGATATCCGGTTTCGCCGAAGCTTGGTTTCCCAAGCAATGCTCGAACAGCTTGCTACCTCTCTCGCACTGTATTATCGACAGGTGGTTCAGGTTTCCTCGGTTATCCTTGCTCGTGATGGAAGACTCGGTGGCCAAGCGTTCCAGCAAGCACTCCTTTGTGCCTGTACACAAGCGGGTCTTGATGTCCACTTGGAACCGAATCCCATCGGCACCTGCCAGTTCTACTATCACTGTCTCACGCGAAAAGAGAGTGGGGGTCTTATGATTACGGCCAGCCACAATCCTGGAGAATATCTGGGCTTGAAGCTGGTTGGCCGGAACCTGGAGATGATTACGATGGGAGGTGGCCCCGAAGGGGGGCTGGAGAAGATCCGTTCGCTCTTTGGGGAAAACCGGAGCATAACGAGAGCAGGAAAGGTCGGACAGGTATATGTTGCCGATACCCTAGCATCCTATATCGCTTATTCGACCAACTTGGCAGGCATTGGGGAAGGGGAGCTTCAGGGGCTCTCAATTGTCTGCGATTTTTTGCACGGCAGTTTCGGTTCAGCGGTTACCCGTGCTCTCCAATGCTCTGGTGTTGAAGTGACAAGCTTGCATCTTCTCAGTGATGGGACGTTTCCGGCAGGAGACCCGAATCCCGGGATGCCGGACAGTCTTTCAGATGCGAGGGCATATCTAGAGAAGCATCCGGTCCCTCTATTGCTTGCCTATGATGGGGATGGAGATCGCATGGATGTCATTTTCGAGGGAAGACAGCTGCCCCCCTCTTTTGTGATGCTCATCATCAGCACCTATCTGCTGAGCCTTGAGGATCCTGCTTCCAATCCACTCATCCTCTTCGATGTGAAGGCTTCCCCTGTGGTGCTCGCTGCAATGGCACAACAGAAGAAGAAGTATGGCATTGTGCAGAATGGGCACGCTATCATCAAGCGGATCATGCAAGAAAACGGCTATCTGAGCGCTGTGGAAGAGTCTGCGCACTATTTTTACCAATTTCCCTGCAGCATTGCAGACGCAGCATCAAAGCGGTATGCAACAGAGAACACCCTGTTCTTCACGCTCTTGCTGCTCAAAGCCTACGCCCACGATCCTCTTCGTTTCAAAGCTATGCGAATGCTGCAGGACAGCTTCTTCCGCGTTCGGGAGTGGTCGGTGCAAATCAAGGAGACAGGGAGGATGCAGTCGCTGCTTCGAAGTGTCTCAGCATGCATGCAAGGACTTGGCGCACAAAGAGTGACAGAAACAGAGGAGGGAAGAACACTCGGGGCAACCCTCTATCGAAAAGGCTTGGGCAGGGGAGATACTCCCCTGCAAGGGCCTTGGTTTCAGGTCTTCGAACGCTTGAGTGAGAGTGAGGACAACCTGTTGCGTTATGAGATTCTTGCTTCTGATGAGCAGCTTGGTCTTTCGATACAGGACTTACTCACCTCACAAATCAGCGAATTCAGTCAAACCACGTGAAGTGATTCTCCTTGGCAAGCTGGGAAGCAAAGCGGGGAAGGGTCCTGATCGGGTAGACCTCTACATCTTGGTCCTCAGCGAGCATCGGCTCGACGATTCTCCAAGACTCGGTGATCTCCTTCATCGTCGGGAACAAGCTCTTGTCCCCGATGAGAATCTTCTGCACGATCTGCTCGTACGCTTCGGGGGTGTTCACTCCGAAGGTCTCGCTCTGGTTGAAGCGAAAGCGTACCGGCTTTGACTTCCAACTGGTGTTGGGCATCTTGAGATTCATGCTGATATCAATGGTGAGTTCGGGATGAATGGTGATGATGACAGCATTCTCCGTAATTTCCTGGTCGTGCATCACCTGCTTGGTGGTGTTCTTGAATTTGATGTAAATCAGCGACTTTGCTTCCTTCTGCATCTTGCCCGTCCTGACATAGATGGGAATATCGGCAAAGTAGTAGGTGTTCACGAAGAGTTTGAAAGCGGCATACGTCGGTGTTTGCACCACATGTCCGCTGTTCACTCCCAATGATTCATAGCGGCCCATATGGAACTCCTTGATGGATGAGATGGAGCGAAGGACCTTCTCCTTTTCCATCGCGATGTCCTCAGGAGACAGACTGGCAGGTTCACTCATCGTAAGGTAGGTGATGATCTGCATGATATGGTTTTGGATCGTATCCCTGACCACACCGATTTTCTCATAGAAACCCAGTCGCTGATCCACCCCGTGTGTCTCATCAAAGATGATCTGAATAGATTCAATGGTTCTGTTGTCCCAGATGCGACGGATGATGTCGTTGTGGAAACGCATCAGGAGCAGGTTTTGCATGAACTCCTTGCCAAGATAGTGGTCAACACGGAAAATCTCTTTGTCAGTGAAGGCTTTTTCCAGGATCTCATTGTATCGTTGAGCACTTTCCAGATCGAAGCCGAACGGTTTTTCCACCACAATTTTTTTGATAAGGGTGCACACACAGTCTAGGGATGCATCAATCTGCTTGATCTGGTGGATGGCATCTTCGTAGAGCGAGGGTTGCAAGGCCAGGTAGTAGATGAACTCCACTTCCGTCTCTGTTCCCACCATCTCTTTGAGCTTGGCGGAAAGTAGATTCACAGCGTTAGTGTCTGCCATGTCGTAGTACAGGTAGTCGAGATGGTCTGTGAAGGAGGTGGGAGCACTGCTGTCCACTGAGTTGGCAAGAAAGTCTTCGCGCGTGGTATAGCGGCGACCGAGTGAGAGCACCTCGAAGGTGAACTCTTTTTCCATCAGATGCTGGTATGCCGGATA
>JAAYQY010000220.1 GCA_012519125.1 Spirochaetales bacterium | reverse complement strand
CCCTCTCCATGACCAAAGGTATCGTTGATGACCTTGAATGCATCAATATCGATGCTGAGCATGATAACATCAGTATCAAGTCTTTGGCAGTGCCTCAACTCTTGTTCTGCCATAATCTTGAATCCCCTACGGTTGTAAAGGCTGGTCAGTTCATCGGTAAGGGCTTGGAACAAGAGATCTTCCTGCATCGCCTTATAGCTGGTGATATCACGAACCACCAGGAAGGCACCTTCTTCGGTGATGGTATTCACTGCCCGTAATTCAATCCATTGCTGGTGGGAGTCACAGCCAGCCATCCGAACCTGTACTACGGTTTTCCCGAATTCAGGATGCATCATCCTGCCAAGGAATTCCTCCAGGGAAGAACGATCATTCTCATGAATGAAGGGCAAGAGCGAAGCGTTTTTGATTTCATCGGTGTTTTTGAAGCAGAACAACGTGGCAAAACTTTTGTTTCCATAGAACAAGGAACCTTGGGTATCGGAGAAACAGACTCCATCCGGAAGGTTTTCCACTAAAGCTTTGCATTTTGAAGCAAGAGAATCTCCTCTCATAGGCATCTTGGCCTCTTTTGGGAACATAATGATTCTTGCAAGCTCAACTTCGAAAGCACACTGCTTCAGATAGTAAAACAGCTGGATTTCGAATGCAAGCAAAAGAAGGGATATTATAAGATATTCTCTTGCAAGTAGTTAATTTGTCTTATTTTACAAAACAAAATAATACCGACTATAAGAAATCAAGAGGTTTCCAATTGTTAATTTCATCCTTCTGGAGGATACTGCAAGAGGAGACGGACAAAGGGAAATGAACAGAACAACCCTCTCTCTGGTTCTAATCTTCTTGGGAGTCCTCATCGGCTGCAAGGGCGAGCCGGATGTCTTCACGAATCTTGATCCAGATGCCATCGAAGAGTGGTTCGACTCCTCCCTTGCCATAGAAACACCCCCCTTGGTCTTCACCCATCTGCCGGTACTCCCAACAGATCTGGGCAAGGTATACCCTTTGGGCATGGCAGGATCGCATGTTTTTCCTGCCGATCACATATATCTTGAGCAAACAGCCAGAGAGATAGTGGAGGAAGGAGAACCATTGCAGGCCTCAGTCTATGCCCCTGCTGGAGGCAAGATTCACTACATAGAAACTCCTGAGGATTCTTCTTCCGCCTACAACGACTACAGCATTCGTATTGCCGTATCAAAGAACGTGAGCTATGTGTTTGGGCATATCATGCTTGAAACAGACCCAAATCATGAGGACTATCTTCGTGTCGGTGATGTGGTGGAAGCCGGTGATCGCCTGGGTTCCTTCAATCCATCGAGCAATCTGGACCTCTATGTGCTCGACAGGGAGGAGGGAAACGCTCTTACAAACAGCAAGTATCCCATCACTATGCGCTATGCGCAGAATCCCTTCTCGTACTTTACCGAAGACTCTCTACGGCAGCAGTTGTATGCCAAGCTTCTTCCGCCAAAACCGGCAGGAACGGAAGATGGCCATCTGGATACCACTCAGCGGCACTGCTCTGCACAGGATGCAGACCATACATCATCGTATCTTCACTCGATAGAATCCATTCTGGAGCAAAACCCAACTGAACAGATCTTCCTGAATCACTACCTCGATCTTCGCCAAAGCTTCTCCTCAATCGAGGGAACCTTTGAGTACGACAGTGAGGACAGCATCCAAGGCAACTGGTTCTCGCCGCTTGCAGATAATAAGTGGGGAGAGGGGATCTCCTTCCATTTCGACCTCTGGTATCCCTCCCAGCCAAGGGTGAGGATTGATACTGCGTTTTCCACTATAGCCACTAAAGACCGATTTGCATTGAATCTCTCCCAAGACGGGTTCATCCCGTTCTCGGAGGTAGGCGTCGGGGAACAGGCAACCTATGTTGTGTATGATGAAGATCATTGCAACTGGCATGGCGTTCCGTATGTGGATACGGACAACCCCAACCCACTGGGACTTCTCTTGGTGAAGATGGAGAGCGTGGATAGGATCAAGGTGGAGGTTTTTGCGTTCGACTCATCATTGGACGTTGCATTCACCAATAAT
>JAAYQY010000219.1 GCA_012519125.1 Spirochaetales bacterium | reverse complement strand
GGTGGCTGGATGGAAGAGTTCATCAAGGCTGGTAAGGTACTCGATATCTCGGAGCCGGTGAAGGCTGTTGCCGCAAACTATCTTGAACCCGGTCTCTCCATCAGCATGAGCGGAGACAAGGTCTATGGTCTTCCGGTCACCTGCGGACCTTCCTCTGTGTACTACAACCGCCAGTTGTATGATAAGTACGGTCTGAAGGAGCCCAAAACCCTTGCTGAGTTCGAGCACAACTGCGACGTCCTCAAGGCCAATGGAATCATCCCCATCGCTTTGGGCAATGCAAGCAAGTGGCCCGGCGCCATCACGTTCATCTACCTTTCGATGCGCTACGGTGGAGCTCAGGTCTTCATCGATGCCTTCAACAGGGAAAATGGAAAGACTTTCGAAGACGAGAGCTTCATCAAGGCCGGTGAAAAGATCCAGGAATGGGTGAAAAAGGGTTACTATCCTGAAGGCATGAACGGCATCAACTACGACACCGGTGGGTCCAGAATGTTGTTCTACAGCGGAAGGGCTGCACACCTCATCCAGACCAATGGTCTGCTTGGAAACTGCACCAACGAAGCTCCCGATTTCTACAAGAACAACCTTGGCTTGTTCAAGTTCCCGGTCATCGAAGGCGCTGCAGGTTCTGCTGATGAGATCGTTGGAGGCGGAAACGTCATCCACGTCTATGGCGGCACCAAGTACCCGAAGGAAGCTTTTGATCTACTCGTAATTCTTTCCGATCTTGAGTATGGTCAGGACATGATTGATGGATCACGCATGATTTCCGGTGTCAAGGGCATCGAGATCAAGGATCCTCTCATCCAGAGGCAGTATGATGTGCTCATGGGTGCAAAGGTCATGCAGAACTTCTACGACCAGTACATGCCTCCTGCCCTCGCAGAAGTGCACAAGGATACCACACAGGCTCTGTATGGCTTGACTATGACTCCCGCCGAAGCTGCAAGGCTGGTGGAAGCAAAGGCTGTTGAAGTCTTGGGTCCCGCAAAATAAGGAGTGTGGCGTTGAGGCCATCCCACGGGAGGCTGCTCCTGCAGCCTCCCACTCTTCATCATAAGGAATGTATTCATGGTTCCAACGAAACGTCGAGCAACCAATCATAAGGAGATTCTCTTTGTCGTGGCAGCCTTGGTGCCCGGTCTTCTTTTTTATGGTGTGTACAATCTCTACGGTATTGTCATGACCTTCCAGTACTCTACCTTGGACTGGACAGGTATCAGTCAGAACACAGGCTTTGTTGGATTGTCCAACTACCTCAAGCTCTTCAAAGATCCCATGATGGGGGTCGCGGTCAAGAACAATCTGATCCTGATGATCACCTCGATCGGCATCCAGTTGCCCTTCGCCTTGTTGCTTGCACTTGCCTTGAACAGTGCCATCAAGGGAACGAAATTCTTCCGCACCATCTTCTTTCTGCCCATGCTCTTTTCCACCGTTGCAACCGGTATCATGTGGCAGCTCTTCTTTGACCCGATGTTCGGTATCCTCGCCTATGTCATGCAACAAGTCGGACTGGGCAACTACGTCATCGGCTTCCTTGCAGATGTCCGTACTGCCATGCCTTCGGTGCTGTTTGTCATCTGCTGGCAGTTCATTCCCTTCTATATGATCATCCTCAAGGCCGGTTTGACGAACATCTCCACCGAGCTGTACGAGGCTGCCACCATTGACGGTGCAAACCGCTGGCAGGCTTTCTGGAAGATAACCTTGCCGTTGATGGGCCCGACGCTGCGTACCAGTGCGGTCATGTCGATGGTAGGTTCGCTGAAGTACTTCGACTTGGTCTACATCATGACCGGAGGCGGCCCGAGCGGTGCCACCGAGCTTATGGCAACGTATATGTACAAGAAAGGATTCGTGGAATTTGGTATGGGCTATGCCTCAGCCATCGCAGGCCTGATGTTCATCATCTGTTTCATCTTCGCCTGTGTCTTCCTCTATGTCACCAGGGTGAGGGAGGCTCATTGATATGAAAAAAGAACCTGTATCCGATAAGCTGTTCAAGGCATTGATTTATGCCTTCTGCATCGTGGTCTTGATCTTAACTGGTTTCCCACTGCTCTTTCTGCTTTTCAACAGCTTCAAGAGCCTGCCTGAGTACATGATGAACATCTGGCAGCCTCCGAAGAAACTCTTCTTCGGCAACTATAAGCAGGTGTTCGCACCGACCTTCCTTCGGTATTTCATCAACAGCCTCATCGTCAGTGTCAGCGGCGTGAGCTTGGTCATCCTGGTTTCTTCCCTGATGGCTTTCGTCTTTGCGAAGTTCAACTTCCGCGTGACCAAAGGAATTTTCTTTTTGGTCATCGCCGGTATGATGATTCCGATCCATACCACCTTGATCCCCATCTATTCGATGAGCATCAACGTGGGGGTGTACGATACGCTGTTTGGCCTCATTGGGCCGTATGTTTCGTTCAACATCCCGGTTTCGGTCTTCATCATGACCCAGTTCTTCAAGGAGATGCCCAAGGAGCTGGATGAGGCTGCCATGATCGACGGCGGATCGCTGTTTTTGATCTACCGTAAGATTGTGATGCCACTCTCCGGTCCTGCTGTCTCCACCGTTGGCGTCTATTCCTTCCTGACCATGTGGAATGAGTTCGTCTATGCCCTGGTCATGATCGATACCCGCTCGAAGAAGACGCTTTCGCTTGGTATCCGTGACTTCTACGGCTTCCAGACGATCAACATCCCGGCAGTACTCACCGCCATCTTGGTAGGATCGCTTCCGGTACTTACATTCTACTTCCTGGCACAGGACAGGGTCATCAACGGCCTTACCCAAGGTGCCTTGAAAGGCTAAGAGGAGATTCCATGACACGCGTAGCAAATCCGATTCTCAAGGGATTCAATCCCGATCCTTCCTTCCTCAGGGTAGGAGATGATTATTATATCGCCACCTCAACCTTCGAGTGGTTTCCCGGTGTGCAGATTCACCACAGCAAGGACTTGGTCAACTGGAAATTGTTGACCCGTCCCTTGGATAGGGTGAGCCAGCTCGATATGCGCGGCTGCCTCGACTCCACCGGTGTGTGGGCGCCTTGCCTGACCTACGATAAGGGTACGTACTATCTGGTCTACACGGTTGTCCACACCAAGGAGCATTTCAAGGATACCCACAACTATGTGGTGACTTCTCCTTCCATCATGGGCCCCTGGAGTGAGCCGGTGTACCTGAACAGCTATGGATTCGACCCTTCGCTCTTCCATGACGATGACGGGCGCAAGTATGTGGTTACCATGACCACCGACTTCAGAAAGGGCAAGAGTCGCTTTGCAGGTATCCTGCTTGAGGAGTTCGATGAGAAGGCCGGCAAGTGTCTGGGCAATCCCCGTCTGATCTTCACCGGTACCGAAATTGGGATGACCGAAGGTCCCCACCTCTATCGCATCGGTTCCTACTACTATCTCTTTGTTGCAGAGGGTGGCACGTTCTACAACCATGCTGAATCGGTTGCCCGTTCGAAGACCATTGAAGGGCCGTATGAGCAGATGCCAGGCAATCCTCTGGTGACCAGCAAGGGCCGGGACGAGCTTCCCATCCAAAAGGCTGGACATGGGGCTCTGGTCCAGATGCAGAACGGAGAGTGGGCATTTGTCCATCTCTGTGGCCGCCCGGTTGAGAAACATTGCATGCTTGGACGAGAGACGTCCATGCAGAATATTGTGTTCGACAAGGATGGCTGGCCAAGAATCAAGGGCGGCGGCAATTCCCCACGTGACTTTTTCGAGTCCCCGTTTGATGCAGTGCCTGCAGGACCGGCTGACATTCACTATACCTTCGAAGGAGAAACCCTCCCTATCGACTTCCAGACCCTGCGCATTCCCTTGGGTGAGGATATCCTCTCATTGAAGGACCGCAAGGGCTATCTCCGCCTCTACGGCAGGGAGAGCTTGAGCTCTACCTTCACCCAGGCACTGGTCGGACGGCGTCAGCAATCATTTGTGTGCTCGGTCACCACCAAGGTGGAGTTCGATCCCACCTGGTACAAGCATATGGCAGGGCTCGCCTACTATTACGGCACGCGCCAGTACTACTATCTGCGTTTCAGCCATGATGAGAGCCTGGGAAAAGTGGTGTGCATCATGAGCTGTGACAACGGCAAGCACGAGGAGCTTTTTGACCCGGTTGCAGTGGGTGATACGACTTCCGTGTGGCTCAGGGTTGAGACCGAC
This sequence comes from Spirochaetales bacterium, assembly GCA_012519125.1. Classification (GTDB taxonomy): domain Bacteria; phylum Spirochaetota; class Spirochaetia; order Sphaerochaetales; family Sphaerochaetaceae; genus Sphaerochaeta. The sequence goes on along the minus strand of JAAYQY010000219.1, from coordinate 1,557 downwards.
CATGCAGTGGTGAAGTTCTTCTACTCAACTGATGGGGAGCATTTCATCCAGTACGGAGAAGATTGCTCAGCGCTGCGCATCAGTGATGATCATCTGGATAATTCAGCGTTCACCGGTGCGTTCTTCACCCTCTCGTGTCAGGATATGTCAGGGTTTGGCAAGCATGCAGATTTCGCATTCTTGCACTATACCGAAAAGGAATAAGGAGTAACCATGTCTACAGAAAAGAAAGCACTCTTGTTGGTCGGTGGTTGGGAAGGCCATGAACCGGAGCTTGTTGCCAAGCGTTTTTCCGCCTTCCTCGAAGAGCAGGGGTTCACTGTCAGGATTGAGCGTGATCTGGAGATTCTCCAGGATCGCGAGTACCTCTTCAGCCTCGATCTCTTCGTTCCCATCTGGACGATGGGAGAGTTGCACTCCAAGCTGACCAACCACCTCGCTGATGCAATCGGAAGCGGTGTTGGCGTGGCAGGCTGTCATGGGGGCATGTGTGATGCGTTCCGCACCAACGTGCTCTGGCAGTTCATCATGGGCGGCAACTGGGTTGCCCATCCCGGCTCTGATGGGGTTCCCTATACGGTGAACATCCGCCACAGCTCCAGTGAGCTGACCAAGGATATCAAGGATTTCTCTGTTTCCAGCGAGCAGTACTACCTCCATGTCGATCCGGCGGTGGAAGTGCTTGCAACCACCGCTTTCCCGACCGTCGACTGGTATCACTCAACCAATGGTGTGGTGCAGATGCCGGTTGTTTGGACGAAGAAGTGGGGGTATGGACGGGTGTTCTACAACTCCCTGGGCCATCACAACGATGTCTTTGATATTCCCGAGGCTTGGGAGATGATGAAGCGCGGTCTTTTGTGGGCTGCAGAGGGGAAGAGGATTGCCCAGGAGCAAGGCCTTACCATCGATCGATTCGCCAGTGATAGGAAGATGTTCTGATATGAAAAAACTCAGAGTTGGTATTGTCGGGTTGGGGAAGATCAGCGGGATCTATCTGGACAACCTGACCAAGGTTTTCAATGATGTGGTTGAGCTTGTCGGGGTTGTGGACCTGATCGAGGCAAGGGTGAAGGAGGTCTGTGAGACCTACCACGTACAGGCGTATGCCGATGTAGAGGCTCTGCTTGCAGACAAGAGCATCGATCTGGTGCTCAACCTGACCACTCCCCAGAGTCATTACTCCTTGTGCAAGCAGGTCCTTGAGGCCGGCAAGCACGTCTATGTGGAGAAGCCGCTCTCCCTTACCGTCGAGCAGGCTTCCGAGTTGGTCGATCTGGCTGCCAAGAAGAACCTGATGCTCGGTGGTGCACCCGATACCTTCCTTGGTGCTGGTATCCAGACCTGCCGCAAGCTCATTGACGATGGCTGGATCGGAAAACCGATCGGAGCTTCCGCCTTCATGATGAACCACGGCCATGAGAGCTGGCATCCCGATCCGGAGTTCTACTACAAGAACGGTGGAGGACCGCTGTTTGACATGGGTCCGTACTACATCACCGCCTTGGTGAACCTGCTCGGTCCTTTCCGTTCGGTTTCCGGTTATGCCCAGAAGAG
>JAAYQY010000218.1 GCA_012519125.1 Spirochaetales bacterium | reverse complement strand
CGCTACGATTCGAGGATAAAAAAATAAGAACGCAGGGTTGTTACCCAAACCCTGCGAATAAAAGACATTTTAATTGGTGTCAGTACGTAACTTCAATGGAACCACTGACAGAAGACAGATGTACCTTCTCTTGTGCAGTGCCTGTTTGCAGCTCAGCACTCCTGCCACTCTGATCACGTTCGTTGAAAGTGATGGTGCCGCTGGTGGTGGATGCCTTTACATGCAGATCAGCGTTTGCCCGCAGGTCCAGTTCGAGCCCTCCGCTGGTTGAGCTTGCGGTAAGGGAGCCGGAAGAGAGAATCTCCACCTCTGCCTCAACGCCGCTGCTGATGCTCTTCAGCACTATCTCCTTGGCAGTGATTTTCTGCACATCAATATCGCCGCTGATCGTTGAGAACTCAAGGTCTCTGAGACTTTTGGCTTCGGAGCCGCTGAGAGAGGAACTGGTTGTAAAGACCTTCAGGCTCTCCTTGGCTTCGAGGGTAAGGAAATCGACCTCACCGCTGGTGCTCTTGATTTCCATCGTCTGAGCCTTCATCGGGTGGAGGATCTGAATATCACCACTGATGGTGGAGACATCCAGGCTGCCCAGGCTGGAAGAGGGAAGGGCGATCATCAACGTTGAAGGGGCATAGGAGAAGAAGCGGAAGAACCAGTTGGTTTTGGGCTTCACTTCCACGCTCAGGTTCGATGTGGTCTTGAGGACGGAGAGGACATCCCGCTCATTGCCTCCGATGGAGACAGTGGCACGCTTGAGCGAATCGTCCACTTCGATGACGACATCATTGGCAATCGTTCTCACCTTCAGGGAGTCATTGGCCTTGAACTCGAAGTCCTGGTCGCTTCGTGTTGCCCTGCCTCGGCCCTCCCAGCCCTTCATCAGGGTGAAGGAGAGCGCGAGCAGCAGTACCAGTACGATCAGAAATATTTTGTTGGCCTTGGTATCCTTGAGCATATTATTGTCCTTCGCGGAACCTATCGTCCCAATCCCGTTCCTTGTTGAACATCTCGCTCTCCATCTTCTCCACCTTCTTCTTCAGCTGCTCGTACTCAGCTTTGAGCTCTTCGTCGCTCTGGGTGGTCTCCTGTTCGCGGTAGATGGTGGACGAACTCTCGTATCCGGGATTCATCGGGATCACCAGCGCTGCTGCCAGGTAGATCAAAGCCCCAGGGAAAATACCGGTGGCCAGAACCACAAGGAAGACAATCAGACGAACCGGGTCGGCGGGCAAGTCCCTCCACTCGGCAAGGCCGGTGCAAACCCCGAAAATCTTTCCCCGAGGGGATCTGTACAATCGTTTGGTAGCCATAGCAATCATTCCTTCCATTCCTTATCGTGCATACCTTCGGGCTTCTCCCTCCGGTTGTTCATTATCGTCTCAAGATTCGCCAGCCGCTGCTGCAAATCATCAATTCCCTTCTTCAGCTCTGTCCGGTTGGTTCCACCCTTGAACTCCGAGAAGGATGCTTCCCAGGTTTCGCCTTTCTTTCCCTTGGGCATCTTCATCTTGGAGGAACTGTAGGTGCCCGGGGGAAGTCCCATCTCCATCTCCCGCATCCTCAGTGCTGCGTCGATCTTTTTCTTTCGCAGCGAGTAACGGTGATCGATCGTGGACACGATGATGACAAAGGTGAAGATGACACTCAGAATCCATACTGCTTCCATCTCTGACCCCTTCCCTTACAAGCCGGCGCGTTTGCGAAGCTCTTCGATCTCGGCATCGATGTCATCCATCTCTTCAAGATCACGGAACTTCTCGTCGAGCGAGGAGGGTCGGCGATTGAGGTCGTTGTTGGCCTGCATCCGGTCGATCTTCTCTTCCATATCGTTGAAGCGGTTGAAGGTGGCTCCTTCACTTGCCCTTCTGAGGGTCTCCTGGGCAGCCTGCTCTTCACGGGCACGCTTGGCACGCTCAACCATCATCTGGTACTTCTGCTTCACCGTAGTCAGCTTGTCTTCTATCTGGGTGATCTCGCCCTTTGCGGTCTTGATCAGCTCATCATAGGTTGCCAACTCTTTCTCAAATTGCTCGAGTGTAGCCTTTGCAGTCTTTCTCTCAAGCAGTGCTTCTCTTGCCAAATCCTCGCGACCCTTGCTGATGGCAAGCTCTGCACGATTCTGCCAGCGCTGCACAGCATTGAGTGCTTCCTTGTATGCCCTGTCGGTTTTGGCTCTGCTTGCCATTTTGGCAGCGCAGGAACTTTTGAGCTCAATCAGGGTATCTTCCATCTCCTGCATCATCAACTTGATCATCTTCTCAGGATCTTCAGCCTTGTCCAGCAGCGAGTTGATGTTGGCATTGACAATATCCAAGAATCTTGAAAAAACTCCCATACCTTTCTCTCCTTAGGTAGTAGTACCACCTGTGTAACTATAAATCTAGTTGCATGAAGCGTGCCAACTCTTGGATTTTTGGGAAAATACCGCTAAGTTGCCATTTTGTCGGGGATTGCACCCCTTCCTCTTTTCTCAGCGGGCAAGACATGCTACCCTTGCGCTGGTGAAACCTGCCAAGATTGGCAAATTTTACCAAACAAGGAGTGCACCATGGAAGCCCTGCAAGGGGGATACAACCAGCAACCGCTGGGTGAAAGCGAAGTCTTCCTCGAATTCCAGAGCAAGCTCAGCCGCGCTGCAACCGTCAACCGCTCTGTCCTTCTGGTGGGTGAACGGGGAAGCGGCAAAGAGATTGCCGCCCGCAGGCTCCACTTCCTCTCCCCCAGGTGGCAACAGAATCTGGTGACAGTCAACTGTGCAGCCCTTCCTCCATCCCTGATCGAGACCGAACTTTTCGGTTACGAGCAGGGAGCCTTTACCGGAGCCCAGAAGACCCGCAAGGGACGCTTCGAGGAGGCGGAGGGGGGAACCCTCTTCCTCGATGAGATCGGTCTCATCCCCCTGGAAGTCCAGGAGAAAATCCTCAGGGTGGTTGAGTACGGCACCTACGAACGGGTCGGCTCCTCGGTCACCCATGAATCGAATGTCAGGATCATCGGGGCGACGAATGCCGATCTCCCCACCCTGTGCCAAGAGGGTAAGTTCAAGGAAGATTTGCTCGATCGTCTCAGCTTCGAGGTGCTTTTCCTGCCTCCTTTGCGGGAACGGGGTGAGGACATCATCCTGCTTGCCACCTACTTCGCCTCCAAGATGGCTCTTGAGTGTGGTCGCAAGGAGATGCCCTCATTCAGCGAGGAAGTTCTCTCAGTGATGCTCACCTATCCTTGGCCCGGCAACGTACGTGAATTGAAGAATGTGGTTGAGCGGGCTGTGTATCGCAGCGACTGTGCCCTGATCGAACAACTCGATTTCAATCCCTTCAATAATCCCTTTGCTAAGATCGGAGAAAAAGAGATTCCGACTTTGGGCAAGCCTGAACAGACGTTGGACCTTGCCTTTTTTGACCAGGCCCGTATTGAACTTGACCTGCTCTACCTTCGGGAAGCGCTGAAACAAGCTTCAGGCAACCAAAAGGAAGCCGCCAAGCTGCTTGGGCTCACCTACGACCAACTCAGGGGTCTCTACCGTAAGTATCAGGACCAGGTATAAAAGAGAGCAGGACACCAGAAAATGTCCTGCTCAAAGAGAAACCCCGAGAATGTCATGAAAGATGCGAATTGCTGGCTATCGTGAAGGCAACATCAAGGCAGTCAGCAAGTAAGCCACGGTCATCGGAACAAATCCCACTGAGAAGAGCAGGATCAGGCCGACGATTCTGAGCAGTGCCACCGGAAGTCCCGACCAGGAGGCCAAGCCTTGGAAGACGCCGAGGATCATGCCGCTCTTTTCCCGGAACAAGGTCCGGTTCTCTTCTCTGTAGTACTGCATTATTTCTGCTCCTTCTTCTTGGACATGGAACTCTTCAAGCTCTCCAGCTCAGCATCGATGGCACTGTCGTTCTCCATCTTTGCAAACTCATCACTGCTGGAGGTGCTGCCATGGTAGCCTGCCATCTCGGCGTCAGCTTCCATCCGCTCAATCTTGCTCTCCAGCTCACTGAACTTTCTGGCAAGATCGGCACTGTCACTGTTCTTCAGCGTCTGTGCAACTTGCTTCTTCTCCTTGGCGCCGCGGGCACGCTGAACGAGAATCTGCTGCTTATCTTTGACTTCCTTGAGCTTGTCAGCAATCTGGGTAAGCTGGGAGGCCTGGCTGGCGAGGATTGAGGTGAGGGTGGCCAACTGCTCCTCTACACGCTTGATCTGCTCGCTTGCATACTTCTTCTCAACCAAGGCCTCCCTGGCAAGATCTTCACGACCGTTGGTGATGGCCAGCTTGGCCCGCTCTTCCCAGCGGAGAACGGATTTCTCAAACTCTGCCTTCTCACGCCCGAGGCTGGTTTGCTCGGCCTTGCGGGCTGCCATGGAGGCACGAGCCTTGGTCTGGGTGTCCTCCAATTCGGTGATCATCAGGCTGATCATCTTTGCCGGATCTTCCATCTTATCCAGAACGCTATTGACGTGTGAGTTGAAGATATCGGCGATTCTCTTGAACATCTGCATCATTTTCTCCTTTCGCCATTTGTTGGCTGTTGTGTTTGTATTGACGTAGACTCTTATGCAGAAGGCGTGCCAACTTTGTAAAACATCATACAATACCACTATTTTTCTGGTATTTTTCATTAAAACAGGGAAAAGCCCTTCACCGATGGTAAAATTAACCACATTCTGTGGCCAACAACACCAATTTGGACTCCTTGTAAGGGCTTCAGTGAGCGTGTAGACTGAAGCGCATGAGTACCTTATATATGGTGGCAACTCCCATCGGAAATCTTGATGACATCACCTACCGCGCGGTAGAGACCCTGCGTTCGGTGGATGTGATCGCTTGTGAAGACACCCGTCATACCCAGGTGCTGCTCAACCACTTTGAGATCAGCAAGCGACTCATCGCCTGTCATGCCCATAATGAGATCAACTCAGCCCAAGGCATCGTGAACCTGCTCTCAGAAGGTAAGGATGTGGCTTTTGTGTCAGATGCGGGGACTCCGGGTATCAGCGACCCTGGGGCAAGGGTGGTCAGTGCTGTTCGCAGTGCAGGCTTTGCCGTGGTTCCCATCCCCGGAGTTTCTGCGGTTGCCACCTTGGTCAGTGTTGCCGGCTATGTCGGCAAGACCTTCACCTTCGAAGGATTTCTCAGTCCCCGCAAGGGACGCCGGACCAAGCGACTGGAGGCCTTGCTTGCCCGCAACGAAGCCTTCATCCTCTATGAATCCCCCTTCCGCATTGTAAAAACCCTTGAGGAAATCGCCGCTCTGGACAGTGCGAGGACCGTGGTCGCCGGACGGGAGATGACCAAGAAATTCGAGGAGTTCTTGCAGGGCAAGGCAGGCGAAGTTGCTGCACTTCTTTCCGGCAGGCAAGCGATCAAGGGTGAGTTTGCCCTTCTGGTGGCACCGATTGAGGCAGAGGCAGCCGATGATCACGATAGCGAAGCTTAGGACCCTGAGGGACCGCACCTGTGTCCGCAAGACGGCCCTGCTGTTTCATCAAATGGCATCCTCGATACCCTTGGACAGAGAACAAAGGGCATATCTTGCTTCTTTGACAACGCTTTTTACCTCAGAGCAGTTTTCCCAAGTACTGAATGAAACCGAGCAAAGCCATCTTCTCTTGCTTGCCCACCGTTTGGAGAGCAAGGATGGGAAGGATCTTGCAATCCTGTGTGACGATATCCACTATTTTCTCTTGGGGGTATTGGGCAGCGATCCCTCCGACTGGGACTTTGTGGACCATGAGGGAAAGCTTGATGCATCCAAAAGACGGATCCTTGACCACAGCTTGGTGCTCGATCGGCTGCGATCCCCCCATAACATCGGCTCAATCTTTCGGAGTGCAGACTCGTTCGGAGTGAAGAAAATCTACTTGGTGGAAGGGTGTGCAGATGTCAATCATCCACGGTGTCTACGCACCAGTCGTGGCTGTACCGAGACGGTGGAACACGAGGTTGTCGAAGAGCAGGCGCTTCTTTTGCTGCTTCGCTCATCCTCGCTGCCGCTGTTTGCCTTGGAGACCGGGGGTACGAGCATGGACATGTTTCCGTTTCCCAAGGAAGGAGTTGCAGTCATCGGGGGAGAGGAGCTTGGGGTCAGTCCCGCTCTGATGGCGCTCTGTGAAGCATCGATTGGGCGTGTCTCTCTGGAGATGGGAGGCACAAAAGGCTCATTGAATGTGGCTGTTGCCACCGGCATCATGCTGCACAGCTGGTTCACTACATGAAACTGCTCAAGGCTGAGGAAAACTATCGAAGGATGACTGAGCAACCGGTGAGGAGCCTGGTTGTACAGCTTGCCATCCCCACCATCATCAGCATGCTCATCACCTCCTTCTACTCGATGACCGATACCATCTTTGTCAGCCGTCTTGGCACGACAAGCAGTGCTGCCGTCGGGGTGGTCTATTCGATCATGAGCCTTATCCAGGCCATCGGCATCACCCTTGGCCAAGGCTCTGCAAATACCGTCGCCCGGCTTTTGGGGGAGAAGAAGCGAAAGGAAGCCGATCAGGTGTTCTCCACTGCCTTTGCCACCTCGATGGGACTTGGCCTTCTCTTCGGTGTGGTGGGCCTTGCTTTCACGCACAATTTTGTACGGTTTCTTGGAGCGACTCCCACCATCGAGGAGGAGGCTGTCAGGTATGCATCGATCATTCTCATCGGCTCTCCTTGGATGACTGTCTGCTATACGATGAACAACAACCTCCGCTCAGAAGGGAAGGCGTATCTGGGTATGCTGGGTATGAGTGGGGGAGCCTTGCTCAATGTTGCCCTCGATCCCATTCTCATCTTCACCTTCGGCATGGGCATCAGGGGGGCGGCGCTTGCCACGGTAATCAGCCAGTTCTTCAGTTTTGTGGTGCTCTTCTCCCATTTTGTGCAGAAGCGCAGCAATCTCAACCTCTCCCTCTTCCATATCAGGCTGAAGTGGTGGATCTATCGGAGCATTCTCAGCGTTGGCTCTCCCTCCCTGATCAGGACGTTGCTGCACACCGTTTCGGCTATCTGCCTGAATGTATTCTCCGCTCCCTTTGGTGATGGGGCGATAGCGGCGATGTCGATCACCACCCGGGTCATGCAGCTGCTCAACTCCGCACTGATAGGTTTCGGTCAAGGGCTGCAACCGGTAGCAGGCTTCAGCTGGGGTGCAAAACGATACGACCGGCTCAAGGAGGCGTTTCTCTTTTGTGTACAGCGTGGGGTGTTGATATTCAGCGGGATCGGTATCGTCTGTTTCATCTGGGCGCGTGAGATCATGCTGCTCTTTCTCTCGGATCCCCAGGTGGTGGCCATCGGGACGACAGCGATCAGGCTCCAGTGTCTTCTGATGCCACTTTCAGCATTCAACACCCTCAGCGGCATGGTTTTTCAGAGCACAGGTCATGGCACTGCCAGTTCCGTACTCGCCCTAGCCCGACAGGGTGTCTTCTTTGTGCCGGTAGTTGCCGTTCTTCCCTCTCTGGTGGGTATATGGGGAGTGCAATTGGCACAACCAATCGCCGATGTGGCTACCTTCATTCTTTCGCTGTGGTACATCCTGCCGTTCATGAAACGGCTCTCCACGTTAGCCTCGGTTGGCTGATACTGCCTGGTACATCCTTCGTAGGCGATCCTCAATATCAAAGTTGAAGTTTCCTGCACTCCAGTTGCCCTTTGCATTGCGCACCCCGGCGTTTCGTCCGGTGAGCAGCTGCATCCCCTCTTCGATGGTGCTGATGGGGTAGATGAAGAACTGCTTCTCCCTGATTGCCTCGAGCACCTCGTAGCTGAGAATGAGATTGCGCACATTCTGGATAGGGATGATCACTCCCTGCTTCCCGCTGAGACCTGTGGTACGGCAGGTTCGGAAGAAACCCTCAATCTTCTCATTGATGCCCCCCACAGGCTGGATGAGGCCCATCTGGTTCACCGAACCGGTGACTGCGATGTCCTGGCGTACCGGAAGCTCTCCGATGGCCGACAAGAGGGCGTACAGCTCGCTTGAGGAGGCACTGTCCCCATCCACCTCTGCATAGGATTGCTCAAAGGCGATGCCTGCATAGATGGAGAGGGGGAAGGTTCGGGCATAGTGCTTGCGCAGGTAGCCCTCGAGGATCAAGAGCCCCTTGTCGTGGATCTCCCCGCTGAGGCCTGCTTCGTGCTCGATGTTCACGATACCCTCATTACCCGGAGCAACGGTGCAGGTGATGACGGTGGGGGTGCCGAACGAGGCGCTGCCGCGGTCCATGACCGCAAGCCCGTTCACCACACCGATCTTGCTCCCGTTGAGACTGATGAGCATCTCCCCATTGAGGATCTCGTCATTGATCTTGCTCTCACTCATGCCGCTGGCATAACTGCGCTCCTCATTGACGGTAAGGATCATCTGGCTGTCGATTTTCTCTTGCCCCTGCTTTTTTGCCCACCAGTTTGCCTCTTCAAGCAAATCATTGAGCACAGAGAACTGGGTGCTCAGCTGTGTCCTCGACTCTACGTACCAGCAGCTGTAGCGAAGCAGCTGGCAGAAGGCGGTGTCATCAAGAGGCAGCAGCTTGTTCTCGTTGGCATAGGACTCGAGGGTGGCAATGCTCTGCCCAATCGATGTTTCATCGAGAGGCATGGAGTAATCGAACTGCGCATTGAGCTTGAAGAGGGTCAGAAAGCGTTCATCCCCTTCTGTGAGGGTGTCATAGGTCTCTTCACTGCCGATGAGGATCACTTTCAGCGAGAGTGCAGGAACCTGGGGACGGATATAGCTCCCTTTCAGTTCGCCTTTGGCAGGGATCTTGCTCTCCAAAACCAGCGTATTGGCGTCAAGATGCCGCTTGAGTGCGTCCCAAAGTCCATTTTCGCTGAGCAGTTCCTCGGCATCAATGACAATGAACCCCCCGCTGGCCTCCAGAAGCGATCCGGCACGCAGGCTCAGATGAGGGACTTTCTCCCTACTGTCGACTGAACCGAAGAGGTTGGTGAACGAAGGGTGGTTCTCGATGACCAGCGGCCTTTGTTTTGTTCTTGCATGGTTGACCACGAGGTTCGCACGGTACTTGGTTGCGATGCTGTCTGAGCGCAGTGCTTGCTCGTCGAGGTAGCGGATGTGCTTTGCCATCCGTTTCAGGTCTGCCCTGAGGTGGGTGAAGTGCTCGGGCAGGGGGGTGTGGGAAAACTCTGCTTCAAGTCCGTCCACCAAGGACAGTGCCTTCTCCAAGAACTGCTCCTTGGTGATGGCCAGATTGAGAATCTCCTGATTGAAGAGCTCAGAGGCATCGCTGAACCGCTCACCTTCTCCTTGGGGGAGTATGAGGACCTTCGGACTGTCGGGTTGGGGGAAATTACAGACATAGACGATGTCCCTGAGAGAGGAGATGTCTGACCTGAGATCCTCAACACAGTGACGCACCGCCTCATGGCGGCCACTACCGCTGTCCCCACTCACATAGAGGTTGTACCCGCTCTTCTCCAACGAAAGGGCCAGCTCGAGCGTACGAAGTGCCCGAGGTTGCCCGACGATTCTTTCCCATCTTGCCTTGGTACGGCAGTCTTGGATGGTGGACAGGTCGAACTCAAAGGAGGCTTCTTCAAAGGAGAGGGGTTTTACCCGTGTGCTGGTTTCGGTCATGACCGAACTATAGGTGGTGGAACAAAAGGTGTCAACTCTCTATACTGGGGTCATGAAACGTTCAGAACTGACAACCTATCTTGATGCATATCTGGAAATTGGGGCCTTCGAGCCGCTGGACCGTTCACTCAACGGATTGGTGGTTGCAGGCGATGATCGCGAGGTGAGAAAAGTGGCTTTTGCAGTCGATGCCTGCCAGTCCATATTCGAAAAGGCACGGGAAGAGAAGGCAGACCTTCTGGTAGTGCACCACGGCCTCTTTTGGGGTTCTCCGCTTGCCGTAACTTCCACGCACTACCGCCGCCTGAGAACGCTCATCGAGGGGAATCTGGACCTCTATGTCGCCCATCTTCCGCTGGATGCCCATCCTGTGGTCGGCAACAACGCAGTCATGGCACAGAAGCTAGGCCTTGAGCATCAAACCATGTTTGCTCCCTACAAGGGAAGGATGCTCGGGTGCAAAGGTACCCTGGCCAAGCCTACCAGTCTTGCCGACCTGTGCAAGAAGCTTGGCTTTGACAAGCCGGTTATTCTGGACTTCGGGAAGGATGAGGTAAGAGAGGTGGGCATTGTCAGTGGCGGAGCCAGTGATGACGTCCATGAGGCAATCGCCGAAGGCCTTGATCTCTTCATCACCGGAGAGGTTGAACATCAGATCTACCATGAGGCGTTGGAGCACTCCATCAATGTCATCGG
>JAAYQY010000217.1 GCA_012519125.1 Spirochaetales bacterium | reverse complement strand
TGTTGAGTTGCATAGTTGTGAGCTTTGTGTAGAGGATGCTGTACTTTTGGTGCAGGAAATGTTGCAAAACCGGTAAACATATCTGACACTTGTCGTATGTCACAACAAAAAATTGAGCATTTGTTGCAAAATGGCTTGCAAAAGCGTTTTATTTTCGCTACCGTACGCCTATGCAGACAACACAGAAGAGTATTGTTGCCGTTTTGTTGGGGAGCGAGAGCGACTTGGACCGGGTCCAGGGAGCTTTCCAGGTCCTTTCAGAGCTGGGAATTCCCTTTGAGAAGCGGATTCTCTCCGCCCACCGTACCAGCGATGATACGATAGCCTTTGCAGAAACTGCTGCCCAGCGTGGCCTGAAAGTGCTGATTGCAGCGGCAGGGAAGGCAGCCCATCTTGGCGGGGTGCTGGCCAGCAGAACCCTCTTGCCGGTGATCGGCATCCCCTTGTCCACCTCTCTTTCCGGCCTCGATGCACTCTTTTCCACCGTGCAGATGCCCACCGGCTATCCGGTGGCAAGCGTGGCCATAGATGGGGCAGCCAACGCAGCTCTGCTTGCTGCCCAGATCCTGGCACTCCAGGATCCCCAGCTCTCAGAAAAGCTGGCAAAAAGGCGCCTTGCCATGGCTGAGCAAGTAAGAAGTGCAGACGCGCGAATCAACAAGAGCTTTCCCTGAAAAACAGGTGAAGCTCTTTTTTATTGCCAGAGGGAGATACCATGCAAAAAACGCAACAACTGTATGAGGGAAAGGCGAAGAAAGTCTATGCAACCGATGAGGCAGGCGTTTACATCGTCTCCTACAAGGATGATGCGACAGCCTTCAACGGATTGAAGAAGGGCACGATCGAACACAAAGGCAGCATCAACAATAGGGTGAGCAACCATCTGATGCAGCTCTTGGAGAAAGAAGGCATACCCACCCACTTCCTGAAGGAACTTTCCGACCGGGAGACAGCGGTGAGAAAGGTGCGCATCATTCCCTTGGAAGTCATCGTCCGCAACATTGCAGCCGGCTCGCTGGCGACCCGTCTCGGCCTTGAGGAGGGGACGAAGCTAAGATGTACCGTGCTTGAGTTCTGTTACAAACGGGATGATTTGGGCGACCCGCTGGTAAATGAGTACCACATCAAGGCACTCGGTCTTGCTCTTGATGAAGAGCTTGCCCAGCTCAGCGCCTACAGCCTCAAGATCAATGACATTCTTGGTTCCTACCTGAGGGACCTCGGAATTGAGTTGGTGGATTTCAAGCTTGAGTTTGGTATCACCGACGAAGGCAAGTTGATTCTTGCCGATGAGATCTCACCCGATACCTGCAGGTTCTGGGACACCAAGACCGGCAAGAAGTTGGACAAGGATCGGTTCCGCCGCGATCTCGGCTCGGTAGAGGAAGCGTATCAGGAAGTGCTTTTCCGCTTGATGGGCATCAACTGATGGCCACTCTCAAGGAAGCGTGCGGGCTGTTTGGCATCTATTCCGAAGCAGCAGCAGATACCGCCCTGTTCTGCCACCTCGGCCTTTACTCCTTGCAACATCGCGGGCAGGAGGGGTGTGGCATTGCTTGGAATGACAAAGGCTCGCTGACTGTACAGAAGGACCTTGGGCTGGTTGCTGAGGTATTCCCTGAGCCTGTGCAGGTTACATCCACCACCAGGATGGCAATCGCCCATACCCGGTATGGGACCAGTGGGGAACGATCACGTGAGAATGTGCAACCCTTGCTCATCCGTCATCAGATGGGAAGCATGGCCTTGGCCCACAACGGGAACCTCACCAACGATGTCCAGCTTCGCTCATCCTTGGAGAGGCAGGGCTCGCTTTTCCACACCACCAGTGATACCGAGGTGATAGCCTACATCATCACCAAGCATCGGCTTACCAGTGAGAGTGTGGAGGAAGCGGTTGAGAAGGCAATGGATGAGCTGAAAGGCTCGTACTCGCTTCTGGTCATGACAGCAGGCAAGCTCATTGCAGTCCGCGATCGGTGGGGTTTCAAGCCCCTGTGCATAGGAAAGCTTGAAGATGGCTATGTGTTTGCCAGTGAGAGCTGTGCCCTCGATGCGGTGGGTGCCCAATTTTTACGGGATGTAGAGCCCGGGGAAATTTGCATCGTCGATGCCAAGACAGGTCAGCTGGAGAGCAAAAAACGGCATGTAGGGGAGACCAAGGGAAGTCTCTGTGTGTTTGAGCTGATCTACTTTGCCCGCCCCGACAGCGTCATCGACACGATCAGCGTACACCAGGCACGACTGCGCAGCGGGGCCTTCCTCGCGCTGGAACACCCAGCCCAGGCAGATGTGGTCATCGGGGTACCCGACAGTGGCATCGATGCAGCCATCGGCTATGCCTGGCAGTCGGGTATTCCCTACAGCATCGGCTTCATCAAGAACAAGTACATCGGCCGTACCTTCATCCAGCCCAAGCAAGGGGAACGGGAGAGTGGGGTTCGCATCAAGCTCAATCCCATCGCTTCCACGGTGGCAGGCAAACGGGTGGTGCTCATCGATGATTCGATTGTTCGGGGAACCACCAGCAAGCGGATTGTACGCCTCTTGCGCGAGGCTGGGGCAAAGGAAGTGCATCTGCGCTCCTCCGCCCCTCCCTTTCTCCACCCCTGCTACTACGGAACAGACATCGATTCGCGCAAGGATCTGTTCGCACACAAGTATTCCCATCAGGAGATGCAGAAGATCCTGGATGTCGATTCTTTGGGATTCCTGCTTCCCGAGCAGGTGCTCAAACTCAGCGACCATCCATCCATAGGGTTCTGCAGTGCCTGCTTTACCGGCTCCTATCCGTGCGAGCCGCCACAAGGAGTTGTTGATGCATCCTCAGAGTCACAGTGAACGGTATGCCGAAAGCGGGGTGGATATCCGCCGCGGGTATGAGGCGGTTGAGTTGATCAAGGCCCATGTGGCAAGGACTGCCATCAAGGGGGTTCGCTCGGATATCGGCGGCTTTGGCGGCATGTTCGAGCTCGACCTCTCCGAGTGCCCCAATCCTGTGCTGGTCAGCGGGACCGACGGGGTGGGCACCAAGCTCAAGCTCGCCTTTGCCCTGGACAAGCACGATACCATCGGCATCGACTGCGTGGCCATGTGCGTCAACGATGTCATCTGCTGCGGGGCACGGCCGAAGATCTTCCTCGACTACATCGCATTGGGAAAGCTCGAACCGAAAAAGGTGGAGCAGATCGTAAAAGGGGTTGCCCAGGGCTGCCTTTTGGCAGGTTGTGCCCTGATAGGGGGCGAGACGGCCGAGATGCCAGGTTTCTATGGCTCAGGGGAGTACGACATCGCGGGCTTCTGTACCGCAGTGGTGGACAAGACCAGAATTTTCGATACCGCATCCATCACAGAAGGTGATGTCTTGGTGGCCCTGCCTTCCTCGGGCGTTCATTCCAACGGATTCTCTCTGGTAAGGTCAATCTTTGACCTGGACAAGCATCCCGAAAACCTTGGGACATCCTATCCTGAGCTTGGCAGCACGTTGGGTGCAGCCTTGCTCGAGCCAACGCGCATCTACGTCAACGAGGTGCTCTCCCTTTCAGAGCAGGTAGCTATCAAGGGAGCGAGCCATATCACGGGGGGAGGGTTCTTCGAGAACATTCCCCGCTCCCTGCCACAGGGTCTGGGAGCAAGGATTGAGAAACAGCAGGTGCGGGTTCTCCCCCTCTTCACCCTGATGCAGAAGCTCTCCTCCATCGATGACCGGCAGATGTTCAACACGTTCAACATGGGGGTGGGCATGGTCCTCATTCTGGATAAGGACGATGTCAAGCAAGCGTTGTCACTCCTTCCTGATGCCTATGTGCTGGGCTCTGTTGTGGCAAGTGACGAGCCTCTGGTGCTGCTATGATACGGATCGCGGTACTGGCAAGCGGAAGCGGCACCAATCTCCAGGCGCTTTTGGATGCCGATCTGGTTCCTGGTGAGGTGGTGCTGGTTGCCAGTGACAAGCTCGATACGCCGGCCCTTGGGCGAAGCAGAAAAAAGGGGATCTCTTCCATCGGCCTCGATCGCAAGACACTGGGGAAAAAAGCCCTTGAGCAAACGCTTGAAGGCCTGTTGGACGACCATGCGGTTGACCTGATCGTGCTCGCAGGCTTTCTGACCATTCTCTCTGCACAGTTTGTGAATGCGCATAGGAATCGCATCGTCAACATCCACCCCTCCCTGCTCCCCTCTTTCGGAGGAAAAGGGTATTATGGGGAGCGTGTCCATGAAGCGGTTCTCAAGCGAGGGGTGAAGATCAGCGGGGCGACGGTCCATCTGGTGACAGAAGAGGCGGACGAAGGTCCGATCCTTGCACAGCAGGCGCTCAGTGTCGCCGATGATGATACTCCCTCATCTTTGGGGCAAAGAATCCTCACGACCATCGAGTGGACCTTGCTGCCCAAGACGGTGCAACAGTATTGCCAGAAGTTGGAGGAAGAGATGCAACTCGAAACATATTTGAAAGGCCTACGCTACCCCGGCAGGGGCATCGCCTGCGGCATGAGCGAGGAGGGCAAAGCCTTGCTCGTCTACTTCATCACTGCCCGCAGCAAGCACAGCAAGAATCGGATGCTTGTCGCCCAAAACGAGGCTGTGCGTACCGAGGCACTCGATGAGAGCCTGCTTGTGGACCCGTCCCTGATCATCTACCGAGCTATCGACCGCATCGGCAATGCGTTTGTGGTGGCGAACGGGGACCAGAGTGAGGCAATCCTTGCCTCTTTGGCCGGCGGTCGTTCCTTCGAGGAAGGCTTGGCCGACAGTACCTACGAGCCGGATGCGCCGAACTACACCCCGCGCATCAGCGCCCTTTTCCAAGCTGAGGGGCCCATTCCCTACACCCTTTCCATCCTTCGCAGAAGAGAGGACGGTTCGTGTGAGCATGCCTTCTTTCCCTACGCAAAGCTGCAGGCAGGAGAGGGCCATCTGATCCATACCTATGAGCGGGAAGAAGAGCCTCTTCCCTCCTTTGCTGGGGAGCCCAGAAGGGTGTTTTTCACAGGAAACGGAGAACAGCTGGCCCGGTCTGTCTGGCAGAGTCTGGATGAGCGGGTCCGGGTAGGCTTGTGTGTGAAAGAAATCGATCTGGATACCCATGAGGTCCAGACCATCATCATCAATGCAGAAGAGAGGAGATAGCGCGTGGACCGTCTTGAATTGAAGTATGGGTGCAACCCTAACCAGAAACAGGCTGCCATCAGTGTAGAGGAAGGAACATTGCCTCTGAAGGTGCTCAACGGCAAGGCAGGCTACATCAACCTGCTCGATGCCCTCAATGGCTGGCAGCTGGTCAGCTCGCTGAAGAAGGCAACCGGCCTTGCCTCTGCCGCTTCGTTCAAGCATGTGAGTCCTGCAGGAGCTGCCGTAGGATTGGCCCTTGATGAGGTGGAGCGAAGCATGTACTTCATCTCGGAAAGCCAGAAGCTGTCGAGCCTGGCTGCGGCCTATGTCCGTGCCCGCGGTGCCGACCGCATGTCCTCCTTCGGTGATTTCATCAGCCTCAGCGATGAGTGCGACCTCAGTACCGCGAAGATCATCAAGGCGGAAGTCAGCGATGGGGTCATCGCCCCCTCCTATACACCTGAGGCGTTGGAGGTGCTCAAGCAAAAGAAAGGGGGAACCTTCACCGTCCTCGCCATCGATTCTACCTGGCAAGCCCCGCTTTTGGAGACACGCTCGGTGTTCGGCATCACCTTCACCCAGGAGCACAACTCTGTTGTCCTGGACAGGTCGGTCCTCGAGCCTGTGGTGACACACGAGCAAGCTATTCCTGAAGAAGCGGTGATCGACCTCCTGGTTGCCCTGAATACCCTCAAGTACACCCAGTCCAACTCCGTCTGCTATGCAAAACGCGGCCAGACCATCGGGGTGGGGGCCGGCCAGCAGTCACGCATCAACTGCACCCGTCTTGCCGGGGATAAGGCAGACCTGTGGCACCTGCGACAGTGCAAGGCCGTACTTGATCTTCCCTTCCTTCCCAAGCTCAGCCGCAATGACAAGGACAATGCGGTGGAGCACTACCTGCAGGGGGAGCTTGAGGGGTGGCAGCGCTACTTCTCCGAGGAGGTGAGTCCTCTTTCGGCAGAACAAAAAAAGGAAATCCTTTCGCATGTAAGCGGGGTCAGTCTAGCCAGTGATGCCTTCTTCCCCTTCCGCGACAACATCGACCGGGCTGCCCGAAGCGGGGTCTCCTATATCGTGCAAAGCGGCGGGTCCCTTCGTGATGAGCTGGTCATCGAGGCCTGTGATGCGTACAAGATGGTGATGGTGTGCAACTCCATCCGTCTTTTCCACCACTAGGATGCGCGTCCTCATAGTCGGTTCGGGCGGCCGCGAACACGCCTTGGCAAAAGCGATTGCAAAGAGTGCTTTGCATCCCGTTCTCTACGGTATTGGGGTGAATGCCGGCATGTCAGCGTTGGCAGAGATGCAGGACATCAAACTTTCCGACCATCAGGCCATTCTCACCTATGCCTGGAGCAAGCAGATCGACTTTGCTGTCATTGGGCCGGACCAGCCTTTGGTGGATGGCTTGGTCGATCTGTTGGAGACAGGGGGAATCCACTGTTTCGGCCCCACCAAGCGTGCAAGCAGGGTGGAAGGCAGCAAGGCGTGGGCGAAAGCCT